>NZ_JAUNXI010000040.1 GCF_030539875.1 Methanobrevibacter sp. | reverse complement strand
CCACCGCTTTAAAACCATATTTTTACTGTAAAAACAAGATGTTAATCAAGTCTTATGGGTGGGTAAATCAAACCTCTTTATAATTTTTTTTCCGTATACAAAACTACATTGAGAGAATCGAAAAGTTGCATGGTCATTTCGCAGGGACCTGTAAATATAAAGAAGTCAAGCCTAATTTATCTGGAACACTTGAATGCGTCAAATCAAAAAGAACATGGTGTAGATACTACGGAAAATATCAATAAATTGGCATAATTATTGCTTGCTTTATGCGTGTACTATTATGATGTAATAGTATCCATAACGACAATGTAGTAAGTAAAAAATAACAATATACAATTTAAATAATACTTTTTAATAAAAAAATTATAGAAAAATCTTCTGTATTAGTGTATTGTAACTATACAATTACTGATATGGAGGAAATATATTATGTTTAATACTGGTATTGATAATATAACAAATAATGTAAATTTTGATAGTAGTATAAATCGCTTTTTCAATGAGTTTGATATATCACGTCTTCTTCATAATTCTAATGCAAGAAAAACAAATGGTGTGTCAGAATCAGAGTTATTTAAATACTGGTTTTCAAATGTATTTAAAGGTAGTAGCATGTATATGCAAATTGTTAATAAAACATTTAATGAAGATTTTTCAAAAAATAGTTTATATAGATTTGTTAATAATGAAAAAATAAATTGGAAAAAATTTATTTCATCTATATCAAAAACTGTAATAAACAATGAGATTGAATATTTGACATCATCATCAAATAAAAAATGCTATGTACTTGATGATACAACAATAGAAAAAAATAGATCTAAGAAAACAGAACTACAGGCAAGAGTATTTGATCATACCCAAAAATCGTTTAAAACAGGTTTTAAGCTGCTTACTTTGGGTTACAGTGACGGGCACTCCTTTATCCCTGCCGGTTATAACGTGCATTCTAGCTCATCTCCCAAAAATATTCTTTGCCCTGCTAAAAAATGTGATAAGCGTTCACTTGCTTTTAAGCGTAGAGAGGATGCTATAAAGTCAAAGATACAAATGGCGTATTCTCTTATTAAAAAAGCTCAAAATTCAGGAATATATGCAGATATTGTTTTATTTGATAGTTGGTTTGCTGTTTCATCACTAATTTCACAAATAAAAAATAATCTTAATCTAGATGTAATATGCAGGCTTAAAAAAAATAAAATGAAATTTATGTATGATGGTGATAAATTAAATATTAAAGAAATATATAAAATAGCTAAAAAAAGGCCTGGAAAATCAAAATATATTCTATCTGTAAAGGCTAAAATAAAATATAATGATTATGTGTTACCAGTTAAAATAGTCTTTGTTAAAAATAATAGCACTAGTAAAAAAGATTGGATTGCTATTTTATCTACAGATTTTGAATTATCAGAAGAAGAAATTATAAAATTATATTCTAGAAGATGGAGTATTGAAGATTTTTTTAAGGTTTGTAAATCAAACCTTAAACTTGTTAATGGATTTAAAAGTCTTTCTTTTGATGCTCTTAATGCACATGTGGCAATTGTATTTACAAGATTTATATTTCTATCTTTACTAAAAAGATGCTCTGAGGATAAAAGAACTATGGGAATTTTGTTTAACTGTGTTTTTGAGGAGTTAAAACAAAGAGATTTATATGAAGCAATTACTGTAATAATGAATTCAGTTGAAACTGTAG
>NZ_JAUNXI010000039.1 GCF_030539875.1 Methanobrevibacter sp. | reverse complement strand
GGGTGTCCGCCAAAATTAATTTTTTTGATTTTGTGCTGAAAAATTTTTGACTTATTTTTTCTTATTTTTCATTAATTCATTTTAATCTTACTTAAATTTAAATGTATTCTCATTAACACTTGTATAATTTAATTACAGCAATGTTTGATTTGTTAAATTGTATTTTAACTGATTTTATAATAGTTAAGTTTATATACTTTGTTTTATATAGTTAATATTAACTATTAGTTATTTTGGAGTTGTATTTTATGGTTCAAAGAAAAATTGATAAGAATCAGAGTAAATTGGGCATTGTGACTTTAGATAGCAACATTCCGAAAGATCATATTTCTCATTTTGTCGTGGATTTTATTGATGAAACTTATCCGATGTTAAACATCAAAGAACCTAAAAAGAAGAAAGGACGAGAGTCCTTACCTATTGATTCCATGTTGAAATTGCTTGTTTATGCTAAAATGGAGCATGTGGAAAGCGCCAGGTATATTGCAGACATGGCAAGGTATCATGAGGTTTACAGGTTTGTTTCTGATGATGTTAAACCATCAGAACGTTCAGTTCAAAGGTATAGGAGAGAATATGGTTGTTACTTTGAACTATTGGTTCAAATGACCTTAAAAAAGGCTTCAGATTTGAAATTAACTGATTTTAATCATGTTGCCATTGATGGAACCATCAAAAAAGCATACAATTCCAACAACAATGTCATCACAAAAAAAGAAACACAGATATTGCTTGATTACTTCAACGGACTGTCAATTAGTCAGGAAACACTTGAAAAACTCCATAAACCTGCTCAAAAAATATTGGAAAATAAAGACATGGATGTCGAAGATAAAATAGAACTATTATACGACATTGAAACTCAATTTACATTTACTGGACAGGATAAAATACCAATAAACGATATTGAAGCAAGATTTATGAAAGGAAAGAAAGGAAACTTCATGGTTGCCTATAATATCCAATCTGCAGTCGATTACGATACCAAACTAATCTGTGCAATAAACGTCACACAAAACCCTACAGACCATTATGAACTACCTCCAATCGCAGAAAGAGCAATACAGAACATACAAAAAACACCAAAATACATAAGCGCCGACACAATATACTTAAATCAAATAAGCCTATCTTACTTGGCAGATAAAAAAATCGATGGATTAATACCAAATAGAAAACAATCCAAAGAAAAAATTGGAAAATTAAATGAGAATCAATATCATAAAGACCATTTCGAATACGATTATGAATTAGATGCATTCAAATGTCCTGAAGGAGAATATTTGCACTTTTTTGGAAAATATATTGAACCACACAAAGATCCTGAAAAACCAGACAAAATAAAAAGACTCTACAATAATTACGAAGCATGTAAAAACTGCAAAGCACGAAACAAATGCTATTCATCCTCACAAACACACAGAACCATCACAGAATACGGATCAGAAATGCAAAAAGCAATGAACAGAAAAATGGAAAAACAAGAATATAAAGACGAATATGCCAAAAGATCAAGCGTTGAAGGACCATTTGGAATATTAAAGGAACAATTCCAAATAGAAAAAGAAGTAGTCATCGGAATGGTGCGAACTGAAGAAAGACTATACTTAGATGCATTAGCATACAATCTAATCAGATTATACAACATTACACAAGAAATAGAAAATTCAACAGAAGATTTAGAAAATTTCTGCGAAAGAGAATCAGTAATGAACCAATTAAAGCTTGACGTGACAATATTTTAATTAAAAATCAACTGGTCTGCCAAAAACTAATTTTGGCGGACAC
>NZ_JAUNXI010000038.1 GCF_030539875.1 Methanobrevibacter sp. | reverse complement strand
TTGCTGTTGTTGATGAGAATGGTAATCCTGTTCGTGATGGTAATGTAACTGTCATGTTGCCTGACAACACTACTCAAACTGCAGATGTGAGCAATGGTAAGGCCAATGTTACTTGGACTATCCCTGAAGACTTTAGAGCTAATAATTATACTGTAAGTATGACTTATAATGGTAATGGTAATTACACTAGCTCTAACAATGTTTCTATTGCCGAAATTCTTGCTTTAGATACTGTTGTTAGTGGTTCTGATGTTTCCGGTAAACCTGGTCAAGATGTCATTATTGAGATTACTGTTGTTGATGAAAATGGTAATCCTGTTCGTGATGGCACTGTGACTGTTGTGTTGCCTGATGGAACTAATCAGACTGTTGATGTAATTAACGGTGGGGCTAATGTTACTTGGACTGTTCCTAAGGACTTTAAAGCAGGTAATTTCACCGTTGATATTACTTATAATGGTAATGGTAACTACACAGGTAGCAATAATAAATCTAATGTAGAAATCACATTCCCTTATATTTATCTTATGTTGATTAATGATGGTTTCTATAAAGTTAATGTTGGTGATGTTGTAACTGCAATGTATAAATTAGGTAACAATGGTACTGCTACAGCTTATGATGTTTATGCATACTTCTACATCCCTAAAGGTTTAGAATTTATTACTGCTTCAGTTGATTATGGTAAATGGTCTTGGGATTCCAAAACACGTATATTGACATGGCACTTAGATGAAGTCCCTGTTGGTGATCCGTTCATTAATATAACCGTTAGAGCAACTGCTCCCGGCACATATATAATTGTTCCTTCACTATCATGTGATGAGCATTATTATGTCAACGGCAATGTCACTATTGTTGTTGCCGAGGAAGATGTTGTTCCTGATGAGCCTTCTGATGTTGTGGAATCATCAGCTTTACATCCAACTGGTAATCCAATATTTGCAATATTGTTATGTCTTTTGACATTAATTGCTGTTAGAAAAGTTGAATAACTAAATATTTTAATTAATGGTTATTTTTTAACCATTACTTTTTTTCTTTTTTTTAATTGATGCTGAAATAACTGTTTTTCTTAAAGTATTGTGATATTTTCTTTCTTGTCATGATTATATTAATGATTTAGGTTTCATTTGCATAATTCAGAATTTTTCGCTGTTTTTGAATTTTTGCTTGTCAAAAAATTAATAGGTGTTTGTTAATAAAATATTAAATATATGAATCACTCTGAAATTAATTTGGATGAAACCCATATCAGGTTAACCACTGATTTGGACAATCATGATTTAAAAAGATACATCTTTTCAATCAGAAGAGATTTAAAAAACTTTATTTTAAAAAATCAGGATTTTCTACTCTCTCTGGAGCCGATTAGTGTTAACGGCAGACTTTCTTTGATAGTCAAAACCATGATTGATGCGTCATGTGTTTGTGATGTCGGCCCGATGGCTTGTGTTGCAGGTGCAATTTCCCAATTGTCCCTGGATTATTTAATCAGCAGAGATTCAAAATATTCCATTGTTGAAAATGGGGGAGATATTGCACTTATCAATAATCGGAAAGTTTTGTGCGGAATTTATTCTGATAATCCTGTTTTAGAAAACAATATAGCTTTTCAAATCAGTCCTAGAAAAAAACCTCTGGGAATCTGCACTTCTTCGGGAAAAATAGGTCATTCAATAAGTTTTGGAAAATCCGATAGCGTCAGTGTAATTTCTAAATCTCCCGCAATGGCTGACGGGCTTGCAACCAGAATAGCCAACGAATGTAACGGAGATACAAGTGAAGATAAAGTTTTCAGTGCTCTTGAATGCGGCGAAAAGTACAGGGAATTTTTCGATGGTGCTTTAATAATTTCAGATGAAAATGTCGGAACAATCGGCAGATTACCCAAACTTGTCGAGACAGATGATTTTGATATCTGAGAGCATTCTTTTAGAAAGCTGAATTTTGCTTGAATTAGGAGTTCTTTTTCTAAAATTTGTAAAAATATAAGCAATGTTTAAATAATGCATGGATTTTTTGTAGATGTAAATTATTGGCTCTTTCAAAAACTTAAGTGATTTGGATCAAACTTAATTTATTGGAGCAACC
>NZ_JAUNXI010000037.1 GCF_030539875.1 Methanobrevibacter sp. | reverse complement strand
AATATTTTAATTAAAAATCAACTGGTCTGCCAAAAACTAATTTTGGCGGACACCCATATTTTAAAATCCCTTGAAAATATTCAACAGGACTGATATTTGCCAGACATTAAAAAAAAAGAAAGAGATTAGAACAGTGGATCTCTCACCATTCCAATCCTAAAGGAATTCAGGATAACAAGCATTGTTAAGCCCAAGTCCCCGAAACCAACAGACATCATCAATGTGATAATGCCCAAAATTGCAAGCACCACACATAATAATTTAACTGCAATGGCTATAGAAATATTCTGCTTAATGATTCCCATTGTTTTATGTGACAGTGAGAACAGATATGGAAGTTTTGAGATATCATCCTGCATTAATGCAACATCCGCCACTTCAATAGCTACATCAGAACCTGCAGCACCCATTGCAATACCTATATTCGCACGTGCCAGTGCTGGCGCATCGTTGATGCCGTCACCAACCATGGCAACATCACCAAATTTATTTCTAATGGTATCCAGGATATTCAGCTTATCTTCAGGCATTAAATCAGAGTAAACATAATCTATTCCGATTTGGGATGCGACACTATGCGCTGCAATCTTATTATCCCCGGTAAGCATTACTGTTTCTACACCCTGCTTTTTTAAGTCGGCCATTACTTCATGAGCGTTTGGCCTAATTTTATCAGATACAGTGATAATGGCTAGAACTTTTTCAGAGTTTCCGATAAATATTATTGTCTTTCCTTCAGCAGAGAATTTATTAATTTCATCTCTTGAAATGTCAAACAGGCTTCCTTCAATTAACGATTCATTGGCTGCATAATATTGCTCTTCGCCGATATTTGCCACAATACCCTTTCCAGGCACATTTTTAAATTCATCAATTTCATTTAATTCAACATCATTTGTTATTGCATAATCCACAATGGCTTTAGCAATAGGATGAGATGATTGATTTTCAAGAGATGCTGCAATTCTTAGGATATCTTCTTTTGAGAAGTTTTCATCCAAAACTTCAACCTCACTTAAAATTAATTTCCCCTCTGTTAAAGTGCCAGTTTTGTCAAAGATAACTGCTTTTACATCACGCATCTCTTCAATATATGTACTGCCTTTAATCAATACTCCATTTTTAGTAGCTGAAGTAATAGCAGACACCATACCTACAGGTGTTGAGATTAAAAATGCACACGGACAGGAAATTACCAAAAGTGAAAGTGCCCTATAAACCCAATCAACCAAGTTCTGGCCAAAAAATAATGGCGGAATGAATGCAACACATGCCGCTGCAACCATCATAATCGGAGTGTAATATTTAGCCACTTTTTCAACTAAAGATTCTGTTTCAGACCTGTTGAGTTGGGACCTTTTAACTAAAGTAACAATTTTTGAGATAATGGAATCTTTAGCTTTTTTAGTTACAATAATTTCCAGATATCCGTCTTCATTAACAGTACCTGAAAATACCTCATCACCAATTTCCTTTAAAACAGGCACACTTTCACCAGTAATGGAAGCCTGATTAATTGATGAAGAACCCGCAATAACTTTACCGTCTAACGGAACCTTATCCCCAGGTTTTACAATAACTATTTCACCAATGTTAACCTCATCAACATTTCTAAGCTCTTCAGACTCTCCCACTTTTATTCTTGCAGTTTCAGGAGCTATTTCAACTAAAGATTTGATAGAACGTTTAGCACGATGTTCTGCATAATCTTCCAGGAATTCCGCTATGAAATACAAGAATGTTACAGCAGCCCCCTCTTCAGGGTGCCCGATAATGAATGAAGCCACACACGCAATACACATCAGCATTGCAGGACCAACAGTGTGTCTTTTAACAAGTGAATTATATGCCAAAATAGCTATTTCATAACCTGCAATCAATGCACCCAACATGAATACAAGAGTTACAAATGTTGGGTTAAAAGATAACCATTCTAAAATATGGCCGGTTGCAAAACAGATTCCGCTTGCAACTATGATTTGAATTGGCCTATTAACAATTAAAGGTTTTCCTTCAGCCAATAACTCATCACTGCCATGTTCGTGTCCGTGTCCATGGTCATCATCATCTTCACAATCCGGACAACCACAAAGGCTAAATTCAACATCATCATGACTATGGTCATGTTCATGATTATGATTATGCTCCAAATGCTCATGATGCCCATGCTCATGACT
>NZ_JAUNXI010000036.1 GCF_030539875.1 Methanobrevibacter sp. | reverse complement strand
TATTGGAATTTAAACAATGAAAAAGAAAAAAATCACACAAGTTTTTGAAAGAGCCTAAAAATTAATAAGAGTATAATTTATTAATGCAAAAGAATAAAGTTAATATAAGTATTTATAGGAAATAATGATAAAAAAAAGGTAAAAATATGGCTATTCATAACAAATCACATCACAATCATGCACTCATGTCATTGAATAAAATGCATAAAGATAAAACGCTTAAACAAAAAACAGCTGCTGACTTTGAGAGGCCTGAAAAATCTATGATTTCACTAAGCATAATGGATTGCTGTGAATTTCTTAAAAAAATTCCTGACGGGTCCATTCAACTTATCTGTATCGACCCCCCATATAATCTTGAACTTGAAGAATGGGATATTTATGATAACTATATTGAATGGGCTGCCAAGTGGTTAGATGAAGCGTATAGAGTATTAGCTGATTCTGGAAGTCTGGTTATTTTCGGTGGACTGCAATTTAGAGATGTTAAATCAGGAGACCTCGTCAGTATAATTCAACATGTTAGACATAACACAAAATTCAAACTCATCAATACAATTATCTGGTACTACAAGAATGGTATGTCAGCACGCAGGTTTTTTGCAAATAGGCATGAAGAAGTAATCTGGTTGGTGAAAACCAACAACTATTATTTCGATTTAGATTCAGTAAGAGTTCCTTATTCAGAGGAACAGCTGAAACTTGCGTTAAAAGATAAAAGACTTAATCCTGAAAACACACGTAAAGGGAAAAATCCAACTAATGTTTGGGAAATAGGTAGGTTAAACGGAAACAGCAAAGAACGTGTTGGTCACCCAACACAAAAACCAGTTGAAATTATTGAACGATTTGTAAAGGCACTTTCCTATCCAGGTTCTATCGTTCTTGATTTTTTTGCAGGAAGTGGAACCGTTGGAAGAGTTTGCATCACAGAAGGAAGACATTGCATTATGTGTGACAGTGATTCTGCATCGATTGATTACTTCAACAAGCACATTGAGTTAATGGAAGGATTAGGACAAGATACATCATATATAGACGTTCAAAACATAGATGACTTTTTTAATATTGATGAGGAGTGATAGAATATGAAAAAAGGACAATCAAACAGATTAACAGCACAGCAAAAAGAAGGTCAAGGTCCACTAACTATTTTTCATAAAGCTGCACAAATACATGATAAAGATGTCGGAAAAATTTCTAAGTTAGTCATTGAACAGCTAGAGCTTGAATTTCCAATGCTAACATTTAGATATAGAAAAGACTTAATGAAAAAAGATATAAATGCTGCTTTAAAAAAAATTGATAATTATCTCGGACAAACTCTTTTTGTAGACAGCGCCAGTATCAAACCCGATGGCGGATTAATTGAAGTAAAAGACGATAATGGGAACTGGCGAGTAGTTTTAGTATCTGAAGCTAAACATCAAGGAAAAGATATTGAAAACATTAAGGCAGGAAAACTTGTTGGAAAGAATAACGACCAAGACCTGATGGTAGCAGGAAATGCAATTGAAAGAGCACATAAGAACGTGAATGAAATTGCTAATTATATGCTTGCAGAGCGCCATTTTCCATACATTCTGTTCATAGAAGGTTCTAATTTTTTAACCCAAGATGTAAAGGTTAAAAGGCCAGATGGTAGAGAGGTGATATTGAGATATAGTAATGGTGCTCTTAATCGACTTGATAGATTGACTGCTGCAAATTATGGTATGCCTATAAACACCAATTTATGCAAAAACAAATTTGTAAAATGTAATGGTGCAACAATTATGTTACAAGCTCCTTCAATTTATACAAAAGGTGAAGGAGGACATTGGAAAAACGAAGATATGTTTATGATTATGCTTGAAGTTGGACGAACCTCCCTAAAAATGCTAGGAACAGATTTGTTTGAACAAATTAGCAAAAGATAATGAAGATTTATTCTAAAAAAGAATTAAATATTCTTATTCTAATTTTTTTTAAAACATTATTGTAACTGCCAATTTATGAATTTTATGTAAATTGAAATAAGATATATGATAATTTATAAAATGAATAATTATATGAATCCATAATAGGAACTAAGTATTAAAATATCAGTTAATTTTTTATCACTAATAGGACTGATCCAGTTCCATAAAAGTTCCTATATGTAACAGGTCCCGACTGATCCAGTTCCATAAAAGTTCCTATAAAGTCGATGTGAAAGAAAAAATATTGCTCCTTTTGCTTAAAAAATTCAAAAACGATAAATTCCCAAAAAATACCTTCCACCAGATTAAAAATAATTTCAATTAAACACAAGTTAATAACACCAACTTATACAATACTATTCCAACTGTCTAAGTAGGACATTATACATATGAGAAATGAAACATGCGATTTGGCATATCTGTATGTCTGAAAAACGACCCTTTTATTTTCAAAATAAAGCAATATCCTTCCTTATTTTCAGGACAATTCGACAACCCAAAAACCATAAATTTATTCAGGAACTCATGCAGGAAATTATCACCAACAACTCCAGACCATCACGATAAAAATAATATCCTCACCATCTGAAGAAGTAATGAAAGAATGAAAGTCTGAAAATAAGCACTCAGAAACGAAACAACACAGAGGTTACATGAACTTGATTTATCAATTTCAATTCTCCTAAAGTGTCCTACAACAATAATAAAAAATTTCCTTCTTTAAATAGATTAGACACCTTATGTATATTCATGATTAGTACACCGACCAAATATAATTATAAATTTACTATCAGAACTTCCGATGAAATGGAAGATATGATAACATATATTGAAAGTAAAACGTTGTTGAATAAAACAGCCATAATTAGATATGCACTTGCTGAATTATACAAAGCTGAAAAAATAAAAGAAGAACAAATGAATGGTGATAATAATGATTAATGAATTAAAAGAGCATAAAGTAAAAATTGAAGAACAAATAGAAATTTGGAAAAAATTCTATACCTCGAATAATACTTATTTTAATGTACTATTACCAAAAGAAGTACCCTTTTTAGAAGAAGTAAAAATACACTCTATCACACAAAACACACTTGAAAAGGTCAAAAAAGATTTAACTTACTATAAATATGTTTTAGATATCTATAAAAACAATGACTTTATTATTAATCAAAAAACAAATAAAGATGACTATTTTTATGAAAGTGAAATGATTTATGATATCTATTGCAGTCAAGAGTTAATAGATAGACTTCAAAAAATATGTGATTATTTAGAAAACGAAATAACAAAATTTGAAAAGACCCACCATGTATAAGAAAAACCATATGATTTCATGCAGATTAGATGATGAAGATTGGAGATTATTAAACGAACTCCATTATCTACTTTTTGAAGAAACATTATCCCAAACAATTAGGATAATAATTAGGGAAAGAAGAGCTTTGGAAAGCAAGAAAGCACCAAAAAATAAACAAAAACAATGACCATTTACACCATTTTTAAATTGTAAGACAAAACATTTATATACAATTAAATAAACTCTTAAAATGCTTATTTATCATATAAAAACATTTTTAATTGTTTTTTAACTACAATCTTTAAATAACTTCATAAATAGATAACTGGAATGAAAATTAATCCAGTAATGGATAAAAGGAGAGTGATTATGCTATAAACTAATTCCCATATTAGGGTGTCCGCCAAAATTAATTTTTTGATTTTGTGCTGAAAAATTTTTGACTTATTTTTTCTTATTTTTCATTAA
>NZ_JAUNXI010000035.1 GCF_030539875.1 Methanobrevibacter sp. | reverse complement strand
TTATTACTTGGGCCTTCCAAGCCTACAACCCGGGTTCGAATCCCGGCAACTGCATCTTCATATTTTTTTTTTTTAAAAATTCTTATTTTGTTTAAATAGATTATCTGCATTAGTTAATTTTATATAATAATAACTATAAAATAGGTATTAATTAAATTAATTTTTAATTTCTTAAAAGACATTATTTTAAGGTGATTTAATGGTAGGGATAGTAGGATATGGGGCGCATGTTCCCTCATATAGAATTAAAGTAGAAGAAATTGCTAAGGTATGGGGTGATGACCCTGTAGCTTTGTCAAACGGATTAGTTGTTAATGAAAAGTCCGTACCTTCTGCTGATGAAGATACTGCAACTATTGCAGTTACCGCTGCTAGATATGCTCTAGCAAGAGCTCAAATCGATCCGAAAAAAATTGGTGCCGTTTATGTCGGTTCCGAATCACATCCGTATGCAGTTAAACCGACTGCAACTATTGTTGCAGAAGCAGTTAGCGCAACTCCAAAATTAACTGCCGCTGATTTGGAATTTGCTTGTAAAGCAGGAACCGCAGGTATCCAAATGTCTATGGGTCTTGTTCAATCCGGAATGGTTGAATATGCTTTGGCTATTGGTGCTGATACTTCACAAGGTGCTCCTGGGGATGCTTTAGAATATACTGCATCTGCAGGTGGAGCCGCTTATGTTATCGGTGAGAAAAATACAATAGCCGATATTGATCACACTTGCAGTTTTACAACTGACACTCCTGATTTTTATAGAAGAGAAGGACAGGATTATCCGTCTCACGGCGGACGTTTTACAGGTGAACCGGCTTACTTTAAACACGTGTTAAGCACTGCTGAAATGCTATTTGAAGAAACCGGCACAAAACCTGAAGATTATGACCATGCCTGTTTCCACCAGCCTAACGGTAAGTTCTACCTAAGGACAGGTAAAAAATTAGGATTCACTTCAGAACAAATTAAACATGGATTGCTCACTCCTAATATCGGAAATACCTATTCCGGTGCAGTGCCACTGGCATTGTCCAATATCCTGGATGTTGCTGAACCTGGAGATAAGATATTTGCAGTCTCATACGGTTCCGGTGCAGGAAGTGACGGATTCACATTGACAGTTAAAGATGATATTGTTGAGAGAAGAGAATTAGCTCCAAAAACACAGGACATAATTGATGATAAGAAATATGTGGACTATGCTGTGTATGCTAAATTCAAAGGCAAACTTAAAATGTAAGGGGGCTTAAATATGAGAGATGTTGCGATTATAGGAGTTTCACAAACAAAATTTGGTGAATTATGGGATTCATCATTTAGAGATTTAATTGCCGAGGCCGGTGTAAAAGCTTTGGTTGACGCTGATGTTGACGGTGCAGACATTGAAGCAATGTTTGTTGGTAACATGTCCTCCGGACTTTTTGTACAACAGGAACACATTGCGGCTCTTATTTCTGACCACGTTGGTCTTAATCCAATTCCAACCACAAGAGTTGAAGCTGCCTGTGCATCCGGTGGTTTAGCTTTAAGGCAGGGTATTATGGCCGTCGCATCCGGTTTTCACGATGTCGTAATTTCCGCAGGTGTGGAAAAAATGACAGATGTAGTGGATGCCACTCCGGCTATTGCTACTGCATCCGATCAGGAATGGGAAGCACAACAGGGAGCCACATTCCCGTCATTATATGCAATGATGGCCAAAAGGCACATGTATGAGTATGGAACTACCCGTGAACAGCTAGCACAGTTTTCAGTAGTGAACCATAAGAATGCGGCAAAAAATCCAAATGCACAATTCCCATTTGAAGTAACCGTAGATAAAGTTATAAACTCTACTGTAGTGGCGGATCCGTTAACATTGCTTGACTGTTCTCCGGTTAGTGACGGAGCAGCGGCAGTTGTAATGGTGCCTGCTGAAGATGCTAAAAAGTATACTGACACTCCGGTTTATGTAAAGGCTTCAGCACAGGCTTCCGGAACTTTAACATTACATGATAGAAAAGACATAACCACCATCGAATCCACTAAGGTTGCATCAAGAAAAGCTTATGAAATGGCAGGCGTTACACAAAAAGACATTGACCTGACTGAAGTTCACGACTGCTTCTCAATCAACGGACTTTTAGCAGTTGAAGACTTGGGATTTGCTGAAAAAGGTAAGGGTGGAATAGCTATTGAAGAAGGTCAAACCGAAATCGACGGTGATTTCCCGATTAACCCTTCAGGAGGTCTTAAAGCTCGCGGACACCCTCTAGGTGCAACAGGTATTGCTCAGGCTGCCGAAGTCATTTGGCAACTTAGAGGAGACTGCGGCAAACGTCAAGTTGACGGTGCAGAAATCGGTATGACTCATAACATCGGAGGTACTGGCGGTACTGTAGCCGTACATATTTTCGGAAGAGATTTATAAAATCTCTTATTTTTCTCTTTTTTTTTAATCAACACAGGTTTTTGAACTGTTATATTCTCTTTTTTTGCTAAACGGTCTAGAACAGAATCGGTGAATGATTAGCCTGCACCAAATCCTAATGATGATTTAATCAGGGTTTAAAAAATTGGCAGGCGGCTAAGAACCGCACCGCCGGCTCCACACTCAGTTAATTGATTTGCATCTTAATAAATTTCTCTGATGAGCTATTAGTATCTGGTGAATTTTCAAATCGCTGAAGATGGCCATATTCAGTTAAAAACATGTGTTGGGTAAGATTTTTTGATAAATTCAGATTGATGGCTGCATGACTGGCAAGGCAGTTTGGAAAGCCATTGGTAAAAATTTAAAAATCCCCAAATGAATAGAAATTTCGGCGATCGGTTTCATATTGGGAATGGATGTTGGAGAATATAACACATGCTTTCATGGATGCGAGTACTGTTATGCAAATTTCTCGACTAAAATTGTTAAAAGGAATTTCAGGCTTCATGATCCTGATTCGCCGCTATTGATTGGTAATGTTAAAGCGGATGAGGTTGTAAAGGAAGTTAAGGAGCTGGATATATCGATTATCAACAGAAATTAATTTAGAAACTGATTATTGTTTTAGACAACCTATTGGTATGACCTTCACACCATCAGTGCGGGTATATGCAACTTCTCCTCCAGTTAAAACTGCTAGAAAACTTGGATTGTTCAGTTCATCATTTTTTTCTATTAATTTATTGATTTTCAATAAGTTTTTTGCACCTTCATCAATTTTTTCACTACCCAATTTACATTCAATTAATGCATATCTATTATCATTTAAATGTACTACACAGTCAATTTCAATATCTGATTTATCATGGTAGTAATAAATATTTCCATCCAATGGACCGGTATAAATGCTTAAATCCCTAATGCACAGATTTTCAAATAAAAATCCAAACAGGAATAAATCATCAGCACATGATTCAGGACTCATTTTTAATGAAGCAATTGCGATTGAGGGGTCTATAAATATTTTTTTGTTTCTTGATCTCATTGAAGTTTTTGATTTAATGTCTGGTGACCATCCTCTTATCTCTTCTATAACGAATAAGTCTTTCAATGCTTTGATATAAGAGTAATATGTTCCATTGCTCATTTTTTCGTTTACATTAATATCAGCCATTATTGTTTTATCATTAACGAGTGTTGAATTATTTCTTGCAAGAGATTTTAAGAGACTTCTAACTTTATCGGGATTTCTTTTAACTCCGTCAATTGCTGAAATATCGGTATTACAAATATTTTGAACATAAGATTTAGCAACAAATAATTGAGCTTCCCTATCTTTTTTCACAACAGATTCTGGCCATCCGCCTCTACATGCAGCAAATATTAAATCATCAATTGTCAAATCGGAGGTTATTCCATTAATGTCCAAATCAGGGTTGTCGAATAATTCCATTAAGGATATTTTACCATTGGATTCCAGACTTTCATATAGGCTCATTGGTCTCATTAGGACTCTATGTATTCTTCCAGTACCTGAATGCATTATTTTTGATTCATCAACAACGGTTGACCCTGTTAGAATGTATAGTCCTTCACCTCCTATTTCATCAACACTATTTCGGACTGCATCCCATAGGACAGGTGCCATCTGCCATTCATCAATCAGTTTAGGTTTATTACCTTCCAATAATCTGTCCGGATCAAATTCTGCCCATATTTTATATGTCTCTTTTCGTTTAGGGTCTTGTAATTTTATCACACTTTTGGCATGTCTTTCGGCTGTTGTAGTTTTTCCGCTCCATTTTGGGCCAACTATCAGTACTGCACCGATCATTCTAAGATATCTTTCTAAATCATCATCCATGTAACGTTTTAAGTATTTTCTTCCCATTTTAATCAACTTATTTTTTTATTAATTAGAGACTTTTTGATATTTTTATTATATATTTTTGGTATTTTTTATTA
>NZ_JAUNXI010000034.1 GCF_030539875.1 Methanobrevibacter sp. | reverse complement strand
ACTTATGAAAGAAATCAAAACTTTAGACTTTTTTCAATTTTTCATTACTTTTTTTACATTCGTTTTATACGAATTGTTTTAAAGTTCGTAACCTCTTGCCTGCATAATACTCGATGTTAATGTTGAGAAATTCAATAGCTACTTTTTTTGTTTTCATTTCCTTAGATGATATTGACTTAACGGCAGTGATTTTGGAAATCAAATATGATTTTGGATTGAGATATATGAAGCGTTTCAGAATGTGAGTTTTGAATAGCTAATGGCATCTGTCTTTCTTTTTGCAGTTTTTGTTATTTCTTCATGATAGAAATAATTTACAACAATTGGAGGTTCATCAAAAGGTTGTATGATAGAGTCATTATCCCTAAGATACAGCAATCCTTGATTTTCGCAGTATTCCTTAATTTCATTATTCAGGCTCTTCCAATAGCTCCTATCTTTTTTATTATATGTCAAATCATATAATGGAAATAAATCAGGGTACTTTTCTTTAATATAATTTAAGATACTTATATGCATTCCTAATTGGAATCTTGATTATAACTGTTGGCAGTTTTGAAATTTTAGTAATGAAATATAAAAAATATTTAAGTGAATGAAAGATTTATACTCACTAGAAATAAAATTATTCAAAATTCAATCATCAATACTTGGTCTTCTCAATGTTAACATGAATATTGTTCTAGATCCTATGCTAACTGATTTATCTGCAATTCTCTCAAAGTATCTGGCCAGAAAAATAACATCAACAAAATAGGGAATCAACTCATTATTTTTAATCATATTTTCGGTAACTTCATTTAAAATTGAGTCATACTTCTCATCGATTCTATCATCATCAATAGGTAATTCTTTTGCTTTATCCAAATCCTGATTTGAAAATACAAAGAACGATTTTTTTAATATAATCAAGGTATAATCTCCCATATACTCCAATTCTTTAAGAATTTTTTCAGGAATGTCTGCACATTGAATGTTTTTAATTAATTTAGCAATTTTTAAACATAAATGAGAAATTCTTTTAAAATGGCTTATTACCCGAAGTGTTGATTCGATAAACATCAAATCCTTAGCTAAAGGCTGTTCTGTAGCCATGAATTTAATACATTCTCTTTCTAAATCAATTGTTTTAATATCTATTGTAGTAGAACATTCTTCAATATTTTCAAAATCTGTTTCATCATAGTTTTCAAGCAATCTGACAACAGTTCCAGTTAATTTAATGGTTAAATTTCCTAATTCTTCATAACCTTCTTTAATATTGTTAATTCTATTTTGAAATGTGATGCTTGGAGATTTTTCATTCATTATTATACCTCCTTAATTTGATTTATTATCCGAACCTTCCGGTTATATATTCTTCTGTTTTTTGTTCTTTTGGACTTACAAATATCTGTTCTGTCCTTCCACTTTCAATAATCTCTCCATTTAAGAAAAAGGAGGTGTAATCTGAAACTCTTGATGCCTGTTGCATATTATGCGTTACAATAATGATTGTATAACCTTTTTTAAGTTCATGAATCAAATCCTCAATTTTTAATGTTGAAATTGGATCTAGAGCAGAACAGGGTTCATCCATTAAAATAACTTCAGGATTATTGGCTATCGTCCTTGCAATACATAATCTTTGTTGTTGACCTCCAGATAATCCCATTGCGGATTTATCAAGTTTATCTTTAACTTCATCCCAAATTGCTGCTGATTTTAAACTTTCCTCAACTCTTTGTTTTATAAAATCTTCATCTTCTTCTCCATGAATTCTTAAACCATAAGCTACATTTTCAAAAATGGATTTTGGAAAAGGATTGGGTTTTTGAAAAACCATTCCTACTTTTCTTCTCAAATCCACAACATCCATTTCAGGAGCATAAACATCTTCATCATCAAGAAGGAGAGTTCCATCACATTTAAATGCCGGTATTAAATCATTCATCCTATTAATTGACCTTAAAAAAGTTGATTTGCCACAACCTGATGGACCGATTAATGCAGTGACTGTGTTTTCAGCTACTTTAAAATTTATGTCTTTAAGAATATGAGCATCTCCGAAATAAGTATTTAAATGCTCAACAGTAATTTTTTCCATAATTAAATCTCCTTACTTTATTTATTTTCCCATCATTTTATTTTGATATCTTTCTGTGAAATAATTAGTTAAAAATGTAATAATCAATACAATAATCACTAGAACGGCTGCAGTTCCAAAGGCATTAGGTAAAGAAATGCCTTCAGTTGCTAAAATATACAAATGAAGCGGCAATGGCCTACCCGGATCGAGTATTGAAATTGGCATGGTAATGGATGAGCCTACAGCATACATTACAGCGGCTGCTTCAGAAATTGCTCTTGTCATTCCCAATATAATTCCAGTGACAATTCCGGAAAGTGCTGCAGGCAGGACAACTTTATAAATGGTCTGCCATTTTGTAGCGCCCAATCCATAACTTCCTTCTGCATATATGCTTGGCACTGAGCGTATAGATACTTCTGAAACTTGAAATATTGTTGGAATCCCCATAATAGCTAAAACTAAACTGGCTGAAAATATGGACCATCCCAAATTTAAAAATATGACAAAAAAAGATAATCCAAACAAACCATACACTATTGAAGGAATTGAAGCTAATATTTCGGCTCCAAAACGTATTATCCTAGTTAATTTTCCATCATTTGCATATTCCGCCATATAAATAGCAGCACCTACTCCCAATGGAGTGGATATTAAAACTGAAAGCAAAGTTACATATAAACTTGATATGATTATTGGAAATATTCCGCCTGATGCACCCTGATTTTCAACTTGACCGAAAATAAATTCTAAATTTATTACCGGAAGGCCCTTAATTAAAATATATGCTAAAATAATTACCAGAATTGTTAAGGTAATAATTCCTGAAAGTAGAAATATTGAATTCATTATTTTTTGAGAAATTTTTGCAGATATAAAATTAAAATTCATTTTTCATACCTCCTTTTGTATTCATAATGTTCCTCCACCAATATCCATACTGTATTTCCTTTGAATATGATTTGCAATAATTAACAATGAAATAATTACTATAAACAGCACGACTGCAGTAGCAAATAAAGCATTATAATGAATGCCGATTGCATAATTCATTTCCAATGCGATATTTGAGGTCAAAGTTCTAGCAGGACTTAAAATCGATGCTGGTATTTTTGCAACATTGCCTATGACCATTAGTACAGCCAATGTTTCACCCACAGCCCTGCCCATTCCTAAAATAATTGAGGTAATAATGCCCGGCAGTGCTGATGGAAAAACAACTCTACGAATTGTTTGCCAGTTTGTTGCTCCTAAACCTAAAGATGCTTCTTTGTAGTCCTGCGGAACTGCTCTTAATGAATCATAAGAAACCGAAATTATAGTCGGCAAAATCATGATGGACAATATGATTGCTGCAGTAAGTATGCCGAAGCCAGTTCCCCCAAATTGAGATCTTATAAATGGGACTAATAAAATTAGACCAAAAAATCCATAAACAACAGAAGGGATTCCAGATAATGTTTGAATAACGGGTTTTAAAAACTTTCTAACTTTACTGCTTGCAACTTCTGCCATAAATATTGCGCATGAAAGAGATAAAGGAACTGACATTAAAAGTGCAATGAATGTAACATATAATGATCCAATTATCATTGCAAATACACCAAATTGCCCTTCATTTGGCGCCCAGATATTTCCAAATAAAAATTGGGTGATTCCATATTCCTGTATTGCAGGGAAAGCCTCGATAAATATAAAACTTATTATAAGTAAAATCACCAAACAAGAGAATAATGCAATAATAAACAATGATTTCTCCATTATTGTTTCAGATGTAAGTTTAGACATGTTAAATCCCTCCAGTATAAAAAAATTAAGAATAAAAAATATAATGAAAACATTAGTTATCATATTTATTTTTTAAATTCCTGTTGTCGGGTTATTTATTTTGATTTGATAATTTTTTCTCCTTTTAAAACATTATCTGCTTCAGTGCTATTTATCCAGTCGATAAAGTCTTTTAAATCACCTGATGGTTCTCCTTTAACAAGGAATAAAAATGGTCTTTTTAATTCATAAGAACCGTCTGCGATACTTTCAGTGCTTGGAGCTACTCCTTCGATACTTAAAGATTTCACATCATCAGACATGTGTGCGAATGAAACAAAACCAATAGCGTTTTCATCTTGTTTGACAGATTGTTTTACAGCTTCAGTTGAACTTTGAACAATGGCATCACTTTTGATTTTTGTATTTCCCATTACAATACTTTTAAATGCATCTAAAGTACCTGATCCCTCTTCACGGACTATAACATGGATTTTACCATCATTTCCACCAACTTCTTTCCAGTTGGTGATTTTTCCGGAAAATATGTCTTTTAATTGGGTACTAGTTAAATCTGATACATCATTATTTCTGTTAACAGCTAATACAATTCCATCCTGACCAAGTTCATATTCTTTTAATCCTTCTTTTTCATTATCGTCCAATTCTTTTGAACTTGTACCAATTTCTGCGCTTCCTTCATGGACACTTTTAATGCCTACGCTAGATCCTCCACCTTGAACATTAATGTTTGCATTGGGGTGAGTAATTTTATATTCTTCTACTAGTTTTTCAGCTACCGGTTGTACAGATGTGGAACCTACTATATCAATTCTTTCGGAGCTTCCAAATCCTGAAAATAGTAAAATTCCACTCATAATGATTAACACGGTTGCAATAACAATAACTGCAATTCTATGGTTCTTTTTCATTTATTTTGCCTCTTTGTAATTGATTAAATGTAGGATCTGATTTTCTCCTACAATATGAAATTCTTTTTTTACATTATTTAAGTGTTACTATTTAGTGAAATAAAATTCACATAATGTGAATAATAAATGAGGGGGCATTTAATAAAAAAATAAAAAATACCTAAAAAACGAACAGATTTTTTGCTGAAGAAAAAATAAGCATCATTTGAAAAGTAACTTCGCGGTAATTTTCTTTTTTCCAAAATTAACATGATTTGTAATTTATCAATTGTATACTCAACATGAATGTGAACATTAAATTTCCCAGGTATTCTGCGATATTAATTAACCTGAACAATTTCAGCTTATGATGGATGACTCCTCAATGCTAACAGCAAAATGGATGATGATACCAAACATCACAATCCAAAGCCAATTGAGTTTTAGAGTTGTTTTCATATATTAAAAATGAATGCCAGACTGAAACACACCGCTCACTAAAATAACATATCTACCATTGCATATCCCATATAAGAAGATAAAATAACTAATATTGTAAATATAATCACGTGCAATCTGTCTTCTTTAAACTCAGTTTCATTCCGATCAGGCCAATTCCAACATACCCTATAAAAACTGTACCTATTGATAAAATTTCAATTTGAGACACATAATATAAAACAAAATGTGAAGTAGGCATTGCGGGAAATGCTACAATAATGCCTATTATAATAATATAAACAAATAAAGATACATGAATAAAGATGACATATGTCCAGTA
>NZ_JAUNXI010000033.1 GCF_030539875.1 Methanobrevibacter sp. | reverse complement strand
AAAATTATAATACTTAAATCTATAAGGCATGTTTACTTTTTGAGGTCGTTTCTTTTTAGGCTTGTTTTTAGCTTTAATCTTATCCAGCTTAGCTCTCTTCTTCTCCTGGTTCAATTTAACCCTTTCTTCACGGGTTTTTTGCGAAAACTGCCTATTGCGAACATGAGGAGATTTATAAGAAGTTTTATGGTTTAACAACCTGCGACGACTATTGATTACCTTAATCATAATAAAACCTAAACTATTCTTATATAAAAATATATTGAATTAAAAAAATTAGTCGGATCGTTTATCTAAAGTATCTTGAATCTCATCAATTCTTTCCACTACTACACGTAAAGCTTGTTCTCCATTTCTAGTAGGGTTAATTCCTTGTTCTACCAATAATGCATCTCTTATATCTCTTAATCTGTCAATTGAATCAATTTTCATTATTGTACTATAAAACATGATTTAGTCTCCGAATCATAATAGAATTAATTTTAATTTTATTAGTTAATTGAAAAAATAAATATTTATTATTTGAGAACTTTGGTTCTAATAATATTAATTAAATATTTGATATTTCTAATATTAATATTTATTAGTTGGTTAAAATAAGTAATTAAAAAATGAAAATAAGAACTAAATTAAAAAAGGAAAAAAATAAACCAATTGCAAAAACAAAAAATAAAAAGAATTAAAAAAAGTAAAATAACTAAATTAAAAAAGGAAAAAAATAAACCAATTGCAAAAACTAAAATAAAAAAAGAAATAAAAAATTTATCTTAAAACAAGATAATTTTTAAATTAACTTGCTCCGCTTATGCCTATGCTTTTACCATTTACAGCATAATTTAGGAAATTATTTACCAATTGAGCCGCATTGGATCCATAAACATAGTTGGCCCCAACTTCTTCATTAATATAAAGTCCGGGATTTGCCAAACCTGTGAAATTTTCAGGACTGTAATCATCATCATGTGCCCTTTCAAGCCAATTCAAAGTAGCCAGATCCTTAGTTACGGGCGGAGAAAGGAAACCTAATACTATTTGATTATCATTATGGTCTAAATAGTATTGGAACCAGTTGGAAGCCTTATCTACAAACATTCCACTATCAACGCCTCCATAAATACTGAATACACACACATCTTCATAATTCATGACATCATTATTGTGTGTGTTAGGTCCGATTTTGGAATTGACAATGACTTTGTAGCCTTTAGCCCGAAGAAGAGAAGCCATATCATTCAACAACTTCAAATCCCTAGCCGTGTTGTAAATAAGATCTGAATCCAGAACAATGGTCTTTTTAGAGATCTTGAGTCCTGAACCTAGAATTACTTCCATATTAAATGTTTTGCTGGATGATTTATAATACTTATTTCCAGCATATTTGAGAGTCACATTATAGGAACCCTTTTTCAAGGAAATCTTTAAACTAGTCAGACCTTTGGAGTTTGTGATTTTATCATAGGTCTTGCCATTTACAGTAATTGAAACCTTCTGGTCTTTGATAGCCTTGTTTGAGGAATCTTTTAGGTAAACTCTCAAATAGGATCCTTTAAGGACTGTTTGAGTTTTTGGATAAACTTTGGTTGCCCTCTTTGTCACCTTGAGCTTGACATATTTATATGTATATGCATAATAGCTGTTTCCATAATAATACAGTCTGATTTTGTAAGTTCCCGGAGCCTTGATATAATAAGTTATTCTACCATTGGAATTTGTAGTGCGAGTGTATTTTTTGCTCCCTACTTTAATGGTAACTTTCTTATTTTTAATGGCTTTTCCTGCATTGTTCTTAAGATAAGCTTTGAAATAGCTGAGTGCTGAAATAGAAGAGCCCGCCTCGAAATATGCCTTGTTTTTTATGACTTTAAGAGTATATTTCTTATAGGCTTTGGAATATATGCTGTTTCCAGCATATTTTAATTTGACAACATACTTTCCACAAGGTTTTGAAATTTTCAATGAGACTCTGCCCTTTGAATTAGTAGTCTTGGAATACTTCTTGCTTCCTATTTTAATAGTGACCTTTTTTCCAGAGATGGCTTTTCCAGCACCATCCCTTAAATACACATACAGGTAATTCAGTCTCTGGACCTTCTTGCCGTATTTGAAACTAGGCTGATTTTTCACCACATTCAATGTAAATGCATTGCTTGAAGGAGAATAAATGCTGTTTCCAACATATGACAACTTTGCAGAGTATTTCCCAGGATCCAGTTTGATTTTAAAACCTGCTTTTCCATTGGAAGTCTTGGCAGTATATTTGCTGGAAGCAATATCAAGTGTTATATTCTCCCCATTTATTGGATTGCCATCTGCATCATTTAGATAAACATAAAGATAGTATCCATTCATTACCTTGGCACTTGATACTGTAAAGCTTGAAGCAATATTTAAAACATTCAGTGTGAACGTTTTATTAGACGGGGCATACAACTCATTTCCCAGGTAATACACAGAAATATCATAACTTCCAGGCAATAAGGATATCTGATAGCATGCTTTTCCTGTTGAATCGCTTATGAGAGTATGATTAGTGCCGTTAATTTCCAAGATTAGATTTTCACCAGCTAATGCGGCATCATTTGAACTTAAAATCAGTTCCAGATTCTTGCCATATACGATAGTGGAATTGACAATGGTCAACTGGCTTTGATTTAATTCATCATCATTATCTGAATTATCCGAAGAAGGATCCAAATCCCCTTCATCGGTTTCACTATCAGAATCTGTTTCTAAGAATTCCTCACAAATGCTGTCCTCATTATCCGCATGTTCTGATGAAGAATCACTGCTTTGTTCAAAAGAACAATCATTTGAACTTAATTGATTATTTAATAAATTTTGCAAGGAATTCACATTAGATGCATAATTCAAATTGTTTTCATCAATTGCAATATTGTTATCAGCATCATTTGCCGATACCGAAGAAATACTTAATATTGTGAATATCAACAACAATACCGGTATTGTCATTCTCTTCGTAATCTTAACACCTCCATTCATACAATTGACAAATATTTTAAAAAAATTAAAAGTGTTAATCATAATAAGTCTTTAATTTAGAAAATATTCCTATATATAAATTTATTTTTCAACATATATAAAGGTTAATGAATTTTAGGGCTTAAAATCCCAAAATAAGGCTAAAATGAGACTCTTTTAACTTTTTGCTTTTTTAAAATAAAGATTGGAAAATTGTTTATAATGTATAAAATTAATCATTATCCAACTTTTTTAAATATCATTTAAAAAGCGTTCATAAAAAATAAAGTCATGATATGGCATTTATTTATTTAAGAAAATAATGATATAAAATGATTTATAGAAAAAATAAGTCAAAATAATCCATTTTTGAAGCAAAAGAAGCGAATTAATGAAAAATAAAAAAATCATTGAAAAATATTGAAAAAAAATCAATGAATTCATAAAAAAAATTATAAAAAAGCAGAAAAAAATTAAAATATCCACTATAAATAAAATAGAAAAAATTAAAAATTTCATTAAAAACCATTAGAAAAAAAATAAAAAAAGAAATAGTAGCTAATAGCTACTTGAAAAAAATTTTATGCAATTATTCTGGTCATGTTAATGAAATTAGTCAATCCATACCTGAATAAGGCAATTCCATTAGCTCCTCCTTTTATTGCATTTGCCGCATCTTGGCTTAATGCAGATATGGACAGTTTAGTCAAATCATCATCGCTTTTGTAGGATTGAAGTCCTACCCATATCTTAGCATTTGAACCGACGGCTTTGACATAGCTTGCAGTTTGTGTTTTAATCCATGAACTGCTTTGACCATAATTTCCCTTGTAAAGCATAGGAACTATAACATCAACATATTGGGATAGCTTGGTAAGATTCTGTCCGTAATAATATGAATTGCTGTAGAGACTTTCACCCATCACAGAACAGGATACTACCATACTTGAATTTACTTGCTTTACAGATTCTGATACTTTCCTGGCCAATTCGCTAACAGCTTTTTCACCGTTTTTATATTTATATGCGGTACCAGGGAATCTGATATAATCCAAGTGAACACCTGAAACGCCTTTTATCTTTGCATATGATTCTGCATTCTTAGCAATTTTGTTTAATAATGTATTATTTACAGATCCATCGCTTAGTATTGGATTGATCCATTTCTTGTCATAGAACGCCTGCATCCATATATGTACTTTCATGCCATAGCTGTTTGCTTCATTCAGCCATGCATCGAAATCAGAGGATTCAACAGCAACATAGCTTATAAAGATATTCTTGATTCCATTGTTTTTAAGGGTCTTGAAATTCACTTCATTCTTCAAACTGTTCCAAAGCCATATGCATCCATTTGCAGACTTGTAAACTGAAGTTGATTTAACAACTTTCATGGTAAGGCTTTTGCTTTTTGCCTTGTAATACTTGCTGCCTGAATAGTATAATTTTACTTTATAACTGCCTGCTTTTAAGCTGACTTTTAATGAAACCCTGCCATTAGAATTAGTGGTTTTCACATATTTCTTGCCGTTAAGACAAATAGTGACTTTTTTATTCTTGAGGGCTTTACCATTTGCATCCTTAAGGTAGACATAGAGATATTTTCCTTTTACAACAGTAGTGTTTTTAACAGTGAATGCTGTAGCTTTCTTTACTACCTTGAAGGTATATGATTTTGAAACAGCTGAGTAAATCGCATTTCCTTTATAGTAAAGCTTTACCTTGTACTTTCCTGGGAGCTTTTTAACATAAACACGTGCTCTTCCATTGGAATCAGTAGTTCTAGTGTATTTAGTGCTACCTATCTTGATTGTGATCTTCTTGTTTGCAATTGGCTTGTAGGCGCCGTCCTTCAAATATACTGTTAAATAATTGAGTGTGGAAATCTTGGAATTATACTTGAAGTAAGGCTGATTTTTCACCACATTCAAATTAAATGATTTGCTTGCAGGAGCATGAATCTCATTTCCATCATAAGACAATTTCACAGCATATTTTTTTGGATCCAATTTAATTTTAAGGCCTGCTTTTCCATTAGAGGTTGTGATAGAGTACTTATTGCCTCCAATGTCTATTGTTACATTAACGCCATTTATAGGATTGCCCTTAGCATCCTTAAGATAAACATAAAGATAATATCCTTTCATTACTTCAGTAGCTGATACTGTAAATACTGGAGTAATTTTCAAGACATTGATTGTGAATGTTTTGCTGGATGGGGCATATTGATCATTTCCAAGATAATAGACGGTTATGTCATATGCACCTGGCACCAATGATATTTCACAAGCTGCTTTCCCACTTGAATCCGTAAGAGCTGTATGATTTGTGCCATTGATTTCAAAAGTTATGTTTTGATCGGCTAAAGAATTGTCATTGGAACTTAAGACAACCTCAAGATTCTGGCCATATATCACATTGGAGTTGACAACAGTCAAATCAGTGCTATTTAATTCTGTATTCTCATCCGGATTATCTATAGAAGGATCTGCACCTCCATCACCAGAACCGTCACCAGGAGAATCTGCACCTCCATCTCCAGAATCGTCACCGTCATCAATTTCATCATCACTGAATTGCTCACTAGCAACTTCAGTTTCTAAGATATCAGAATCCTGAGAACCGGATTCTAGATTATAAGAATCATCCAATGAAACTTCATCACTGGAAGTTAAACTATTTTCATCAATTGCAAGATTATTCTCGACATCATTAGCCGATACTGAAGAAATACTTAATATTGCAAATACCAATAACAATACGAGTATTGTCATTCTCTTCGTAATTTTAACACCTCCATTTATACAATTGACTAAAATTTAAAATTTTACAATAAACAAATATTTAAAAAATTTTTTCATAACTAATAGCTTAAAAAAAACTAAATTGTTATAGATTTTTAAAATATTTACATATATAATTTTATTTTTCAACATATATAAAGGTTAATGAATTTTAAGGCTTAAAATTCAAAAATAAGCACAAAATGAGACTTTTTTTACTTTTTGCTTTTTAAAAACAGAGATTGGAAATCTGCTTATAATGTTTTTGACCTCTCAAGACCAAACATTTTTTAAAATCATTATTGTGATATTCGTTAAAAGCAGATTTATCCTATGCATCCCTTTTATTCAATAAAACATCAAAATTGATTGATATTAAGAGAAAATAAGGTAAAATAACTTAGTTTTAAGAAAAATAAAGATTTTTAAGAAAAAATAAAA
>NZ_JAUNXI010000032.1 GCF_030539875.1 Methanobrevibacter sp. | reverse complement strand
TACTCTACAAATATTCTTTTTATACATATATTACAAAGCATAAAATAATATTTTCACATTTAGCCTAAATTTATAAAGTTTAATCAGTAAAGAAAAGATTATCTAATCTTTAATTCTGGAAAATTTGATAAGCTTTATCAATCGAAACTCATCTCCAGATAATATTGAGAAAATTAAAAGATTTGGAAAATATTCTAGAAAATTAACCAAATTGAAAGCTTGTCTAATTATTTGAAAACCGGCCATTTTCAGTTTCGAATTAAAGAATAGATCAAACTATTTAAAATGAGGTGTTAGTATTAATAAGAAAACGGCTTTTCTAATAGTGATAGCATTGGTCTGCATTTGCTTGAATACTGCATGTGCTGCAAATGTGGATAATGCAGGATTAGAAAAACAAGCAATTAATGATAATTCAGTTGATAATGAGTTATTGAATACTGCCTTGGATAATAGTGATGTAACAGCAAAAGAGGTTAGATTATCAAGCACAAACAATAATGCAAATGGATTATCAAGTGTGAGCAATAGTGAAAATAAAAACTTAAGTGCATCCGGCACAACAAGCGTGAAGTCAAACAGCACATCAAGTGTAAAAAGCACTACAAGCAGCAGCACAACAAATGTAAAAAGCACTACAAGCAGCAGCACAACAAGCGTTAAAAGTGCTGCAAGCAGTACAAGCACAAAAACTACCACAAGCACTGCAAATAATGTGAATTCCAAATACATAAAGGCTAGCAGTATTATCAAGGAATCCTCAACTTTTGTCAAATATGTGGAAACAAACGGCAAGCTTCCAAGTTCCATAACAATAAACAATAAGAACTACACTTCTCCACAGTTTTTATACCTGATGTGCAAGGCATTGAATGATACCGGCTCAAGCAAGATCATGGCAAAAAGCGTTAAAAACCCTACTAGCTTGAAATATTCGCTTAAAACCGGAAGCATTAAAAAATCCGAGTATAAGAAGCTATCCGCAAATGTCATCAAATATATAGACAGATACAAAAAAGCTCCAAACACTATCAATTCAAGCAAAGGAAAGATTCCGTATACCCAGTTTATTTTTGCAATAGCTAGAAACCTGGCATATTACAACAACAATAAAAAACTGGCAAGTTCCATTGCGCTAGAGAATATTTCCAACTATGATAAGAACGGAGTCCCTATCAGCAAAATCATCTCACAGGCTTCTGTTGTCAAAAACCATATCGAGAAAAAAGGAGAATTGCCTAAATCTGTAACTATTGATAAAAAGAGCTATAAAACTTCCCAGTATTTATATCTGGCAGCTTATGCTTTAAAAAAGATTGATGAAAACAAAAATGTCACTAATTTTAAAATTAAATCCATAACTGTCAATGAACCTGCAAATTTAAATTACGCTGCAGCAACAGGAACTTTGAAAAAGTCAGAATACTTGAAGCTTGCAAATTCAACCATAAAATACATGGAGAAAAATAAAAAGGCTCAAACCTGGATTAAATCATCCCATTTGAGAATACCTTATGGCGAATTGGTATATGCATTTTCAAAAAGCCTGGATTATTACAATAAGAATAAAAAGCTGTCAAGCCAGGTGAGCATTCAAAATTTAAGCAAATTCAAACCGAATACTGCGAATAAAACTAGTTCCCGCTCCAAAATCAATAGCTCCGGCATACAAGCGAACTTATCACTTTCTTACGAAGACCAAACCACAAAGATCAACTTCAATATAAACGCAAAATTAAGTGATATCAGCAGCAAAATCAATAGTTTGCTTAAGCTTAATCTAAATGGTGTAAGCTCCGAAACCAGTAAGAATACTATCAAAACTGCTGCAAGCACTAACAAGAGCACTGCTTCTAAGACAACAACAAAAACCGCAAACAAGACAACTGCAAAAAAGACTGTGACTAAAACAACAACAAAAACCACAAGCAAAGCAACTGCAAATATAGTGAAAATCAACAAGGCAATTATAAAATTGATTCCCAAAAGTATCTTGAACACCAAATACAAAGGGGAATCTTTAAAGAAATATTTAAGTTCGACCACAAACTGTCAAGTGAAGAATGCAAATATTAAAAAACTAGCTAAATCATTAACAAAAAACTGTAAAAACAATCTGCAGAAAGCTACAAAAATCTTCAACTGGGTTCGTGACAATGTGGCTTATGAAAAATATCCGAATACCCGCAAAGGAGCTGCTGAAGTATTAGTTAGCAAAAAAGGAAATTGCGTTGACCAAGCTCACTTGACAGTTGCCCTGGCTCGATCTGCTGGGATTCCTGCAAGATATGTGAATGCAAATAACTGCAAGTTTTCAACAGGATACACTTCAGGACATGTCTGGGCGGAATTCCTAATCGAGGACACATGGGTTGCAGGAGATACAACCAGCTGCAGAAACTCTTTTGGCATTGTGAAAAACTGGAATATAAAAAACTACAAGCTGTTAGGCAAATACAGTTCCATAAGCTTTTAAATTAAAATTTGTTTATTTTGTTTTAAATTGTAACTCAATTTAAAACTTTTTATTTTTTTAATTTGAAAAAAGATTTATTACTATAAAAACCAATTATAATTCTTTTTTTTAAAAAAAAAGACTATGCATGGAAATCTAAAAACTTTTTAAGACAAAATGATTTAGTTAAAAAATAGCCAAAAACATTTTTTAAGAAAATTTATTTTAAAAAAATAGCCAAATACTCATTTAATAAGAATAACAAACTAGTAAAAAAAAATAGCCAAAACTCTTTTTAATAAAGTTTTAAAAAAAGAAAATTTAAAAATATAAAAAAGCGCCGGGACGGGGATTTGAACCCCGGAGGTCGATTGACCATCGGATTAGCAGTCCGACGCCGTACCAGGCTGGGCCATCCCGACTAATGCAAAAAAAGTTAACATTTACTGCCAACACACAATCATATGTTAAAACAAATATAAAAAGTTTTCTTTTTTAATAGTCAAAACTTAATAGCTGATAACTAAAAAATGGCACATAAAGGAGTGGACACACTTCATTAATTACAGTTATCTGCAAAACTAACTCCACCTCGCGGTTCTACAAGCATCAGCTGTAATTGGTAGAGCTGCTCCTTTCCAGGCCTGACACGTTCCCAAAACTAAGACAATTGAGAATTACCCTCCAGTAAGACTTTTGTCACCATTGATCCTGCAGGACGAAGTTTCAGCATTAATTTTGCAGGCCGCAATTAAATCCACATGCCGCCTCCTAAATTTCGACTACACCAAAGGAGATTTGTGTTTACAGAGGACTCCTAACCCTCCAGTCTAGCCAATAATATATTTTATATTAATATTATTTAAACTTATGTAAAATATTAAAAAATACCCAAAAACATTAAAAAAGTAATAAACATGGAAAAAAGTAGTGAAAAAAGGATAATAAAATAAATAATTAAAAGAAGAGCAAATAATAAAAAAGATCTAAGCAATGAAAATCAAATAAAAAAAATATTAATAATTAAAATCCGTCTTTAATTGCTTTGATAATGTCTCCGTCAGATAAAATACCTACTAGCTTTCCATCCTCAACTACTGGAAGCTGGTTTATGATATTTTCTCCAGGAGCCTTGTCAAACATTACACAGACCGCTTCTTTTAAAGTGTTTTCAGGTGAAACACAAGCAACATCAGTTACCATTACGCTTTTAACCTTGGTTCCAAATTGATAATTGTCTAAAATCAAATTGTGTCCCAAATCAGTAGCGGTAACAATACCGACCATTTTTTCACCATCTAAAACAGGCATTGCACTAATCTTGTTTTTCATCAGTTCTTCGAATGCGAATACAGTTTCCACTTCCTTATCAACTGTAAGAACATCCTTGGTCATTAAATCTTTTACAAGCAACTTATCCAACATAGTCTTCCTCCAAATACAACAGTTTATTTAGATATGATTAATATTTTTTACTTTACCTTTAATAAAGTTTTATATTTTATTCTTGAAAAAAATTCTTAAAAATTTAAAATTGTCTAAAAAATTGTATTAAATTTAATTAAAAGAGTACAAAATTAAAATAAATAAAAAATAAAGAAAAAAAAGACATTTAACTAACAATGTCTAAAAAATAGTATTTAATGAAAATTAACATTAAATCTAAAAAAAGAAGTATAAATTTAATCGAAATACAGCAATTCAATAAACCAATTAATAAGTTTAATCGAAATACAGCAATTCAATTAAACCAAAAAATTATTTAAAATTCAATAATGTTTACATCATACTCTGCTGTTTCATCATCAATGTCGATTAAAACACAATGGCCGTCCTTGAGCATACCGGGGTTTACAACAGTAGTCTCTCCAATCTTGTCAATAGCTCTTGCCTCATGAATGTGTCCGCAGATGTTGATGTTAGGCTGGAATTCATGAATAGGTTTTTTAACCCCTTGACTGCCTACGTGAGTTCCATCAGGCAATTCATCAACTTTGGTATTGTATGGAGGAGCATGAGTCAGCAGGATGGTTACAGTAGGTTTGGCATCATTTCCGATATAATCATATTCCGCTAAAAGCTCATAAACGCTTTCATATATGTGGTCGTCATCGGTTTCTCCAGGAGTATTGAAAGGAGTAGGATTAGAGCCGCCATATCCCATGATAACAGTATTTCCAAATCCTATAAGATTATTGTGAAGACATAATGAGCCTGCATCGCGGATTGCATTGCAGATTCCTGCAGGATCGCAGTTTCCAGGAATTGCAAATACTTCTACATCACAATCATACAATTTGTCCATGAATTCCTTGACAAAGTCCAAAGGACCGAAATCAGTGATATCTCCTGCAACAAGGACCAGATCTATGTCATTTTCTTTTAAATACTTGTAAAAATCTTCATTATGCTCTCCATGAATATCAGTAATTCCTACAATTTTCATACAATCACCTATGTTAAATTAAAAAATATCTAAATGCTTAAAATAATTTCAAGATTTAAAGAAATATCTTATAAATAAAAAATATTTGTATAAAAGCTAAAAAATAAAAAAAATACTCTAAGATGAATCTTAGAGTTATTATAATCCTATTAACTATTCCTGGAAAAAGGGTGCCATTTCCTTTATAGCATTTTGAACAACTGCCTTGTCTCCATAAATAGCTATGGTAACATCAGAATCAAATTCAATGATTAAACCATATTCTTCTGCTATTTCCTGAACCCGGTCTTCTGAAATTGGATTTTTTAAAGTTATTCTCGCATAGGAAAATCCAGGTGGAACATTCACAATAAATTTAGACCTATCCTGAGGCATTGGGTAAACTTCTTCGCCTCTCATCGCCCTGCCTAATTTATCCAGCCACTCGTCTTCATATTCACTGCTGATTTCAGCTGCAAGAGAAAGCAGAACTCCTTGAACCTCATTTAGGGACATGTCTGCCCTGGCAAGCTCGTTGATTAAATCCGGATGGGTTGGGTCCCGTTTATAAGAGCTTATTTGAGACCTTATTATTCCAAGTTCATTATTGATATAGCCAGGTATATCAGCATCATTGCTTTTCAAATCGTTTAAAAGATGAGTGAGAGTTAACCAGGATTGTTCTATTGGCAAATGGTTCATATGTGTCCTTCCAATATTTTTAATGTGGTGACATTCACTTTTGCATCTGCTTCCCTTAATTCCCTTCTAATTTCATCACGATTGTTGTATGAATCCAAGAAAAGAACATGATGGCTGCCGGTTCCGACAATATCCAGAATAGCTATTTCATCATTATCCTTGATTTCTTCCCTTTTATCTATAGCCGCTTTGAATTGGACATATGGTCCATAATCTTCAGGAAGATCTTTGAATCTAAATATACCGCCTAATGTTGCAATAAACATAATCTTATCTCCATAATTTAAAATTGAATAAATAAATTTAATAAAATTTTTAATTCTAAATCTTACTAATAATTTTATATTAATAGTATTTTTATATATTTTTATTAATAAAAGTTATTATGAAATGAAGAATTTTTTTTAAAATTTAATCTTAACAATGAAAAATTTAAAAAATGTACAAACTTTTCAAAAAAAATAAAAATCATTAGTAAATAACTGATTAAGCAATGATTTACTAATAATTTTCCACTAAAAAATTATCAACACCACCCCATCATTTTAAAATTAAGAATAAACATCTTATTTAATTATCAAGAAAAACAATCAAAACCTCTTGTTTTCAGATAAAAAACTATTTTTAGATCTTTAAATTTTTAACTTCCAAACATTTTTAAATTTTTAAACTGTTTGTATATTATCAAATTAAATATTTCCATGTTGAAGAGACCATAAGAATTTAATTTTTAAAAAGTAGTTGTATAAAAAAGTAAAAAAAGAAAAAAAGTAAGTAGTTGTTAAACTACTTATTG
>NZ_JAUNXI010000031.1 GCF_030539875.1 Methanobrevibacter sp. | reverse complement strand
AATATTATTAATTGTTTGTTTGTATCTTTAAAATAGACTTAATAGTATGGAAATAGATTAAAAAATAATAATATGTGGGGGGGGGTTTTATTCTTTAAAATAGACTTAATAGTATGGAAATAATCTTGAAACGGTTCGGGATGTGTTTAATTTAACTCTTTAAAATAGACTTAATAGTATGGAAATCTTGCACCCATCCGTTATGTTGCAGTATCCCATGACTTTAAAATAGACTTAATAGTATGGAAATTGGGTTGTGTTTGGTGTGAATAGTCTTCCGCACCATTCTTTAAAATAGACTTAATAGTATGGAAATTACTACATTGGAGGAGTATTATACTACAAAAATACTCTTTAAAATAGACTTAATAGTATGGAAATCTTAATGGCGAAGTTGTAAAAAATGATGATGAGTTGCTTTAAAATAGACTTAATAGTATGGAAATTTAGTAATGGTGTTGAATATGATAATGGTTTAATTCACTTTAAAATAGACTTAATAGTATGGAAATACTCTTTTTGAAAATCGCCTTCTTTCATATATATGTCTTTAAAATAGACTTAATAGTATGGAAATATCGGGGACCCCGGAATTGGTAAATCTCAGTTAATTCTTTAAAATAGACTTAATAGTATGGAAATCAAACAGGGGGCATCGAATCAGTAGACTTAACATATACTTTAAAATAGACTTAATAGTATGGAAATAGAAGTATATTACATATGCGAAACTTGAAGTATTTCCTTTAAAATAGACTTAATAGTATGGAAATTACAAACTATCCGGATGCGTAGACATCAACACAATCCTTTAAAATAGACTTAATAGTATGGAAATAATTTGGATTTCATCTACTATTAAACATATGTCTTTTCTTTAAAATAGACTTAATAGTATGGAAATTGTTTGAGCCAGACTGCAAGTCATCCGAACACATGAACTTTAAAATAGACTTAATAGTATGGAAATCAACGAACTGTCTGAGCAGGTATGCCATGCGATATCTGCTTAAAAATAGACTTAGTATGGGAATAATAGAATTTTGAGCTAATCAAGGAACAGTTGGATTGCATTATTTTAAAAACTTTTAAATAATATTTTAAACAAACAGTTATCATAATTAAAATATGGAGAACATTTATATGATTTTTGATGATGAGTTGAACATGCTCGAACAAGAAATTGCAAATGCACAGGACATAGACGAATTGAACTACCTAAGAACAACCAATGAGAAGAAATATTGGTGGTCAAGTATTTTTGTAGCAGGCCTCTTTTACGGTTTAAACGGCAAAGTTGGAAAGATGATCATTATCTGGATTCTTAGTGTAATCACATTGGGAATTTATGCATTGTATATAATGTATAAAAGTTACAAAGATGAAAACGAATTCAACAACAGAATGGAATATGCAATTTTACAAAGAACCAAGCAATTGAAAGGAACTGCAGAATAAACGCTCAAGTGCCGGATGAAGTTTTAAAGACTTCTGACGGCATAACTGCAGGATAAAATAACAGATACTATTGATGTGAGGTAAAACTAACAAGTGATGATGTGGATGGAGAAAAACAAAAAAATCATAATAGGGATTTTAATAGCAATAATAATAATTTTAGCAGCGGGAATAGCTTTTACAGCGTATAATTTTCAGATTCAATATCAAACGATAGCTATAAGCAATGCAACAACAATGGAAGTTCCGTTTTCTGACAATTCCAAATTTTTCAATGATGATCTTGGAATCAAATACTACCTGGATGCGGAACACGACGTTCAGGAAATCAGCTGGAACAGTCAAGAAGAACTGTCCCTTGCAGGCGGAATAAGCGTTGCTGCCATGTTTGAAAAAATGAAAAGCACAAACATTTCAACAATGGAAGACGGTGTCGTGTTTTATGAAAATAAGGAACTGGACTGTTTTGTTATTGTAACCGGAAATGATACAACCCATGACAACATATTAATCATGGCAAAAGACAAGAACATTGCACTGCACATGTATAAAAGCATTAAATATGGTGTAAGCAATATTTCAAAATCCTCTCTGCTGCAGCCTTCCGCTCCTCCTGCTGATGATAAAAATAATACTGATGATATGGTCTATCCATTATTCGGTATGGATTCATATGATTATTATGAAAATGATCATGACTATGATTTTGATGGCCTGGAAGACCATGACGATTACGACTATGATGGCGGGGGATATGAAGAGGATGACTACGGAGAGTATGACCCGCCAGATTTTGAATAAATAATTATACTAAGTAATGACAAAATGAGTAATGATGACATTTGAAAATCAGATTCTGGATTTTTCTAAAAATATAACTAATAAAAAGAGAGGAATCTCAACTGAAGAGACAACTAAAATTTCTTTAGTTTTGCCTTTTTTAAAAATTTTAGAATATGATGTTGAAAATCCTCATGAACTGAAAGCAGAATATGTTGCAGATACGGGGGTTCGAAAAAGAGAAAAAATAGATTTGGCGGTTTTTATTGATAATGAAGTTAAAATATTAATTGAATGCAAATCTGCTAACACTAAACTCAATTCCAATCATTTAAGTCAGTTATATAGGTATTTCAGTGTAAGTGATGTTAAATTTGTTGTTTTAACTAATGGAATTGTTTATCAGTTTTTCACTGACTCTAAAAATCCTGGAAGAATGGATCAAAACCCATTTTTAGAAGTTGATTTGAGAAAATTAACTGATGAAAAAATTGAATCTTTAAAATTATTTACAAAATCTAGGTTTTCACAAGAAAAAATTTTAGAACATGTTGAAGAGTTAAAATACAGGCATGAAATCCATAATATTTTATTAAATGAAATAAGGTATCCTAGTGATGAATTAATAAGAGTGTTTGCTAAAAAAATATATTCCGGAAATTTAGATAAAAAACAGATGAAATATTTCCATAAAATAATCAAAGACGAATTGAAAGACGTTTTTGAAAATGATTATGAATTAGGTTCATCTGAAATTATTACAACTGAAGAGGAAATTCAAGGATTTTACATTGTAAGAGCAATTGTAAGTGAGATTATAAATCCAGATAAAATTACAATGAAAGATAGAAAAAGTTATTGTGCAATTTTCTTTGATGACAATAAAAATTATACAATATGTAGGTTGTATTTTAATGATTTAGATAATTTGGCTATTGCGTTTTTTGATTCTATGGATAAGGATAAGTATGGCTCTAGAATTGGCGAAATAATGCCAATTAATAATATAAATGATATCTATAATTATAAAGATAAATTGTTAGATACTGTTAGTGCTTATAAAAAAATATTTAAACTTAAATAATTCTTGAAATCATGAAATGAACTCTTTTTTTATTTTTATGAATTTTAGAAATTCGCTTTTAAGCACTGTTTATAATATTAATAAAATAATATTGGAAAAAACCACAAAATATACACCATCTCCTATTAATTTGTATTTTATTTTACTAAAATTTCTTTTAAATAATAATTAAAGTAATCCTATGAATTCTAATAGATTATTTCAAAAATTTTGCAGAGATAGAAATATCAAATCAAGTACCCGTAAAGGTTATGATTCAGCTTTAAAATTATATGAAGATTTTAACGGTGAGATAATTGAAGATTTATTCGCTGAAGCACGATTTGAGGAAAATGAAAGAATCCCTCTTAAGGATAGAAAAATAAAAAAGAGATTAATTGACTTTAGAACTAATTTGCTAAATAGTAAATTATCTCCCAATACTTCAAAAACATATTTCTCAAAAGTAAAAACGTTTTACTTGCACTTTGAGTTTGAACTGCCTCATTTACCTCAAACTAAATATGATAGGATTTATGAGACAAATTATTTGGACTTGCCCACACGTGAACATATACGTGAAGCGTTACTTATTTCACCAATTGACATAAAAGCAGTGATACTTTTCATGTCCAGTTCAGGAACTGCAAAAGCAGAAACATTATCATTAACGGTTGAGCATTTTATACAAGGCACACAGGAATATCATCATGGAGGATCAATTGAATTTATCCTAGAAACTCTTGATAAGAAAACAAATGTTGTTCCGACTTTTTATTTGAAAAGAATTAAGACCGATAAATACTATTATACGTTTTGCTCTCCAGAAGCCAGCTCAGCAATTGTTAAATATTTAAAAACACGTGAGAACTTAAAATTAGAAGATCACTTATTTGATTTCACCTCATCGTTATTATTAACTCGTTTTCAAGAAATCAATGATAAAATGGACTGGGGATTTAAAGGAAAATACCGTTTCTTTAGATCACATACGCTGCGTAAGTTTCATGCATCAAATATTGGCCTTTCTGCTGAGTATATTGATAGTTTACAGGGACGTAGCAAAAATGAAGTTCATGAAACTTATATTAAAACCAATCCTAAAAAACTAAAGGAAATCTACAAATCCGCAATGAAAAATGTGATGATTTATGAAAATAAAGGTCCAGAGATAAAAAAACAAGAATTTAATATAATAATTAATGTCTTTTTATCTGGAAAAGAATACAACATTATTTAAATCTTTTTAAGAAGGTTTGCCTTTTTAGTTTTGGAACCTTCTTTTTTAATTTCAATATTCTGGAATTTTGCATAGTTAACTTTGACTCCGTCGTCCAAGTCAATTTCAATATTCTGATTTGCAATATGTGCTAGAACTTCATCGTATTCTTGAGTTTCTTTTAATTGCTTTTGAAGCTTGGCTTTTTCCTTAGTTGCATTAGCAACCTCTTGTTTTGATGTAGAGTTGTTAATGATATTGTCAGTGTTAGCTATTCTCTGTTCTATTGCTTTTTGAGTTTTGTGTAAGTAATCTGTTCTGATTCTAGCTACTAAAGATGGTTCGTACCTGTGCATGTAAACCAGGCAATTGAAACCGTTTTGTTTACCGCTTGAGAATTGCCAGTATATAGGGCAATTTTGATATATTTTAATATGGTTTTCGTAGAATTCGTTTAAGAGATAATATCTAATGATTTCTCTTGATGGTTTTTTATTTTTAGATAATGAATTAGCTATAAAATCTAAGTTTTCTTCTAAGGTTTCTTCTCCAAAGCAGGTTTTTACAAATTCAACAAATTGTCCCACAATATCATCTTCAAAATATTCTGAATCTAATACTGGAATAATATTATCATTATCAGCCTCGAATATCTGATAATTATTTTTGTTGAAATTTCCCCCTGTAAATTGTAATCCTTCTTTGTCTAAAGAATAACGGCCAAACATACATCCAATTGCATATGAAATAAAAGATTTAACATCATTTTCATCATTTACTTTTTTAATTGACACATATTTATCTTTAATATTTGTATCAAAATTAATTGAATAGATTATAGAAAAAATTTCATTTAATCTTTCTTCGTTATGTTTTAAACTTTCAAACATATTTAAATTATGTTGCTTTCGATTGTTAAAGGAACGTTCTATAGATTTTTCTTTAAATTTTAATAATGGATGGGTTTTAAAATCCCAACTTATTTCATAATCGTCCCATTCTTCTTTAGTAATCTTAATATTTTCATGAACTAAGTTATAAATTTCTTCATTATATGTGTTATCAAATAGTATTGGTAATTTTTTTAATGACCCAACATTAAAATCTAGAGTTGGAGCTAAAAAGGATAGGAAAATCATAGTAATATCATTATTTAAAAATGCAAAAATGTATTCAAAATCCTTTTCATTATTAATGAAACATTTTGATCCTTTAGTATCAAATATAAATCCCTCACTATTATACCTAAATGATATTTTTCCAGAGGATAATGATGAATATGTTAATCCTTTTTTAAAATAAAAATCAGAATTTTGAGGTCTTGATTTTAATTTTCCATTTTTATTCCGATTATTCTTTATTTCAAAACCATTATTCTCCCAATTCACTACATGATAATTATTTCCATACCATTTTCGATAATTTCCTCCTTTGTTGTGGGGGAACCATTTTTTATTAATATATCTAGTTTCTTCGCAACTTTTACAATTAAATTCAATATTATTAAAATTTACTTCAAACCAAAAGCGAATAAATCTATTAACATCTCCTGTTTGTAAACCGACTTTAATTGAAGTTTCTTCTTCTAGTAAATGGCCTTTATTAAAAGGAGTAACTACTGTTTCATCCGCCCAGTATGCAATAGGGTATAATGGTATAGTGTTGTATTTTTTTGTATCTGAATAAAATTTATAATTAGTATGCACTGTTGTTGCATCTAGAACCTTTTCTTTTTGAATTTCCATTCCTCCAGCAAATTCAGATAATTTTAGGTATGTGCCAATATAATTTTCATCAAAATTAGATAATACAAAAGTACATATTGGTACAGTAGCTTCTGAAAATGCTGAGTATTCTAATTGAATCAATGATGAAATTGATTTAGTGTTAATGATAAAGTTCCTTAAATTCTCATAGTTTTTAATAAACATCCATACAAATGGTGTCATTAATGCATTATACCCATATTCATTACAAAAATCAAAGTTTCTATAAATAGAGATAATTATAAAAATGATTTTTTACAGAAACATAATTGTATATAAAGTGTTACAACTTGAAAACTGGTGAAATTATGGATAAAACTATTTTAAAGACATTTGCGGTA
>NZ_JAUNXI010000030.1 GCF_030539875.1 Methanobrevibacter sp. | reverse complement strand
GGATATCTCTTGTCGTTTTTTCTAAAGCGCAGGCCTCTGGAGTGGAGATACTTTCTAACTAGAATCTCCGGCTTGGTGTCCTTGCCCCTTATTTTTGACATCACTTCGCTTCTCTTCTCTTTGCTGAACACATCAGCCATTAAATCACCTTTTTTTAAGTAATTTTTTGCAAAATGCTATTTATATTGTTTTATTCAAAAACCGGCATCAATGAGTCATTACCAGTTCCATTTTGGAACTTTCTGCCTACTGTATTGTTGACTGCAAAAAGATCGTAGGCCGCTAGAACTTTCAAGACCTTTTTATCTAAATTCAGCTCCTTTGCAATTTTGATAAGTTCAGAGTTTTCAGTTATTAAAAAATTTGCATCTTTAACATAAATGGAGTACAGCAATGAATTTTCTAGATTGCTGCTGTTGAACCTGTTCACAACTCTGCAGAATCCTTCATCTTCCTTGAAGTTCACAGTCACATCAGGTCTTGTGACTATTTCAAAGCCCATGGTTTCAAATCTCCTTGTCAACTGCTCCAGGGATCTTTTAATTAATTTATCCTTGGCAGATATTCCTTCCAATTCTGGGCCGTATAGTATTTTTCCAGTCATTTTACCATCTGGTATACATATAATTATTGATTTTTTTGGTATTCAAAGAAAATTTCTCAATTTTTAAAAAATAATTTAACTTAAAGTCTGACATTTTTAGAAACTTTGCATCCGAAATAAATTGCTTTGCAAAGCACTTTGCTATTTTTTGGCTTTTTCATGCTTATTTTTGCAATTCCCCTGCTGTTGGTCTTTACAGTATAAGTCTTCTTGCCTGCCTTGAATCTGACTTTAATGCCTTTGATATTGACAATTGTCTTTAAAGTCATCTTCTTTTTTGATTTTGTTACTTTCAAATTAGGCTTATAAAGTTTCTTGGTGAGTGTTGAGCCAAGATGGGAGAATTTTATGCTTTTTTTGGATTTTTTAATCTTCAATGATTTCTTAAATGTTCCAACGCCTTTTGAATTTGTTTTTATCTTATATTTTTTGCCCATGAATTTGACATAAACTGTGGTTTTCATTGGCTTGCTGAGCTTGATTTTGACCTTGATTGATTTGGAACTCATCTTGTATGAAATGATTTTGATTTTTGACTTTTTAATTTCAATCTCCGCATAGTCTCCTGAGATATATTCGCCGTTTCTGTAGTAGTCAATGGAGATTTCATAATCTCCGGCTTTAAGGTTCTTAAGAGAATACCTTGCTTTTCCGTTTTTGACATTGACCTTGTGCTCTTTTCCATTAATAGTGAAGACCACATATCCTCCTGAAGACTCTGGCATGTCATAGATAACATACTTGTTCTCTCCTGCTGTAAATGAGTATGATATGGTCATTCTTCCTGCTGCAAAGATAAGATCCTCATATTCTGCGACTTCATAATCATCACCTGAATATCCAACATTCATGCTATGGAATCCAGGAGCTAGTGTATCGACCTTGATTTTTGCAAATCCATTCTTCAAAGTCACATTTCCAAATAGCTTGCCATCCATATGAACTATAAGATTTCCGCAAGCATCATTAGGAAGATTCAAATAAACGAATGAAGAGTCCTTGTACTCAATGTAATCTGGAGCGATTATATTATAATTGACTGTAAAATTGATTATTTCATCCTTTGCTTCAAACCTATCATCTCCAGCATATGATATGTGCATGGAATAATTGCCGGCTTGAAGTTTTGATATGTTTATTTCTATGAAATTGTTTCCTGCATAGGCGGGACGTTTGAAAGCGTATTTTGTTCCATTGATTTTGATAGTCAGCAGCTTGTTGTTCATGGTGTCAGGGAGGATTATCTCGATTAAGTTGTTCTCTCCGTATGTGAAGTACTCTGATGAGAGAAGATCGAAGTCATAGACAATGCTTATGTTCTGTGTCTTTTCCCTTTTGATTTTTCCGTTTTCATAGACTACTTTGACCTTCTGGCTGTCCTTTTTCAAATATTGCTCAAGGCAGAGGACGAAATATTTATCTTCTACTTTGGATGTGTCAATCAGCCTTCCGTCAAGGTATGTCTTCACAGTGCCGCCGCCATAAATGGTCTCGACGCTGATGCAGTCGTCGTGAGTGATGTTTAATACCTGCGGAATTTGGATTCTAACATCGACCGCACTGAAATTGGCTATTGCATTCAAATCATTGTAATAACTGTCATTGTAGAAAAGCACTTTCCAGCTGTGATTTCCAAGGGTAAGATTCAGTTTATCAAAGTATATTATCGGCTGGGCCTTTGTCTTGTTTAAAAGAACATCATCGAGCCATATCTCTACTATTCCGTTTGCTGAGCGTGGAAATACAAAGACCTGACGGTTATTGCTTGTGAGAACCTCGTCTTGAAAATGCAGGTAGCTGTAGTCTGGCGGAAGCCTCATGACTTGTAGTGTTTTGTTTATATTCAAGTCTTCTCCATTTAGTAATGCATTAACTGTGTATGTTCTGCTGTCGATGCCAGGCCATATAGTGGCGATTAACTCGTCTTTTATCTTTGGAAGCAGGACTGGAACCTTGAAATGAGTGTCTGTGATTGTTTCATTGTAAATGATTTCATCATCAATCAGGATGCAGAATTCTCCACTTACATCATCTCCAAGATCCACACTGATTTCGCCCAGATCCTTTTCATACATCTGCTTGTCGAAGCTGATATTTATATCGTCGCGGTTATTGGAACCTTTGATGATATCTTCTGTTTTACTATTTAATGCAACATCATTTGAGGCACCTATCATGTCATTTGCAGAATTAGACATGTATTTTTCATTATTTAAATCATTTAACATGCCTTTTTCGTAGTCTAAACCATTTGGCATGTCTTTTTTATTATCTAAATCATTTAACATATCTGATTCATTAAATGATTGCTGCACAATGATTCCAGCATCATCGCTTGAAGAGGTATCCTCAGTTGCATTAACTGCATTCATCAGAAGAAATGCCAATAAAACAAAAACAAAAGCCTTCTTAAAATTCATATTATATAATATGTTTTCAATGTTTAAAAATATTATAGTAAAATAAGTTAACAATTTCTTATAAGAAAGACGGATTTGAAACTAAAAAAGAAAAATAAGAGTATATTAAGTAAAAAATTATAAAAATCATTGGAATTGAGTTTCTTAATTAAAAAATAATATAAGTGCTAAAAATTGGGTTTTTTAATTAGAAAATGATATGCTCTCATTATTGAGTATCCTATTAAAAAAATAAAAAAAGAAGTTATGCGGATAAGCACATAACTTAAATTTAATCTCTAATGGTTGCGTCTTGGAACAAAGACCAATGCAGCAATCATTAAAACTAAAGCAAACAATGGGTTACCAGTAGCTGTTTTTGAAACAAGCACCTTCTGAGTTGTGCTTTTATCAGGCACATCTTCATCAGGAACATCGTCCTCATCTGGAACATCATCATCAGGAGTGTCCTCTTCTGGAATATCTATTTCAGGAATCTCTGTTTCATTTGTAGTGTTGTCTTCTTCGTCAGTCACATTTGTGGTATTGGTGGCATTTGCCATTGTGTAATTGCCAAATCCAGCAGTAACATTGTTTACAAGTTCTCCAAGCTTGTTTGTTTTGAAGGTTATGATGAAACTTGCTGATTTTCCTGCCTCCAAATCACCAATCAATGTCCAGATATGTGTTGTCTCATTGTATGTCCATTTTCCGGTTTCATTGATATATGATTGGTAGATCAGGCCTTCATCAAAGTCGCTGTCGTTTACAAAGACTTCTTTGAGGCTTGTATTTCCATTGTTGGTTACAGTTATTCTGAATTGAACTTGATCTCCTATTTTAACGGTCTTGTTCAATGTTTCCTTGGAAACTGTCTCGTTTACATCTTCAGTTGTTTGTCTGTAGTAAATGTAGTTCTGATAACATTCCGCATTCAGGAAGAAATTAATGCTGTATTTCACAAGAGTTCCATTAGGAAGCATGTACTGCTTGTCAGGCACTCTGAATCCTGAATTGTAGAGTTCCATGACTTTTTTAATAGCTTCATCCTGAGGATTGTTCAAGTCTTCTTCAGTAAGCGCCAAGATTAGTCCAGTTAACTCGTCATGACCATATATGCTACTAATCGGATATTCCAGGAAGTTCTCATCCACATTGCACAGGTAGTAGAGAATTTTCAAGTGTTCGTAAACTTCTATCTTGTTTACATAGTTTACAAGATAGTGCCTGTCGCTAGTGTAAAAGGTGTCAACATAAGATATGAAATGAGATGAATCAGCAGCATATCTTAAGAATTCCCTCTCCATACAGAATATGTTATTGTCATCTATATAACCCCAGAGTTCATAAGTAATGAAATCATAAACATATTGCGGATCATATTCACGAACTGCTGGAAGTTCTGTTCCCTCGTGTGGGAAACCTGCAGTGGCTGTGATGACAGCACCGGTTTCAGCTTCGTTTCCCTTGAACTGGGAGTCTTTTACTGTTAAGTTTATTGCAAAGATTGCAGCAGAGTTTTTTGCAGTATTGTTTTCGAATATATAATTGTCTACATCTAGAACTGAAGAACTTATTGCTCCTGCATAATCGTATACCTTGTTTGCTGTGAAGTTTGAATTTTTCACGCTGGTGTTTACAGCAATGATTGCTCCTCCAGCATAGTCTCCACCATTGTTATTGGTGAATGAAGAATTATCAATGCTTAAATCTGCTCCCATGCCATCATTTGTAATTCTGATTGCTCCACCAGCAATTTTAGCTGTATTGTTTTCAAATTTTGAATTGGTTACGACTATGTTTATAATGCTCATTCCATCAAAGTAATCGCCTATTGCACCAGCGAATTCAGCACTGTTGTTTATGAATCTTGAATTATTCACTTTCACGGTAGGACAGGAAATAGCTCCTCCTAATCCCTCTTCCTTTCCAGCTCTATTGTCAATAAAGTCACAATTGTCAATTGTCACTCCATATGCAAAAATTGCTCCTCCGACTCCGTGGTCATTTTCCAAGTAATTGTGCTTGAATTTGGAATCGGAAATAGTGACACTGCCTTTATTGACAGAAATTGCTCCGCCATAGCTTGAAGCGCTGTTGTTTTCGAAGGTACAATTGTTAATATTGACATTGCCCCTTTCTTTATTGATGTTTATTGCTCCACCTTTTAATATGGATTCATTATCTTTAATCGCATGATTGTCGATGAAGGTTACATTGTTAAGTGTGACAGCACCTTTTCCACCTATATACATCGCACCTCCTGAATAACCTCCTGCATTGGTTCCATTGTAAAGTCCGTTTTTTATGATTGCATCATTCAGAGTAAATGCGCCGGAAGTATCGACAAGGAATATTTTTGCAAGGTTGCTTCCGTCAAAGGTGTGGCCTTTTGCATTGATGGTCAAGCGTTTTGCAATTAAAATATATGGATATTCTGAATCAGTTTCAGGATTGTATTTAACATCTTTGGTAAGATTGTACTCATTGACTGTAATCAATGCAGTCTGAAATTCCTTGTATGACATTGTGTCCCCGTCACTCAAGACTTCAGTTTGAGCACTGGAGAGAGTGTTTTCTTCATCCAATGCATCTCCAGCATTAACATCCTGAACTTCATTCAAATAATCATCATTATTTGCCTCATTCAGTACAGAATCCTGGCTTACAGCCGCGGATTCTGAATCGATGCCTGCAAGGGCATCGTCCATTGAAGCATCCTCGCTAGCGGAGACTGCTCCAATGGATATTATCAGTATAAGAAATACCAATAAAGCATTCATAAGTCTATTTACTTTCATTTTATACCTCTTTCGAGATCAGCAAATAAACCAAATCAATGAAAATCAAAGTTTTTGATTAATTGAAACTTTGCAAATTTACTTTATTTTGCAAGTTGAAACTTAATTATTGAAGTTTTCTATTAATTAAAACTTTTCTTAATTAAAATATCATAAGCCTCATTTAACAAATATAATCAATTTCAATTTTAATCGACTTGGAATATTCTAGATCAATCAATTAAAAAAATTATATTTTTAAATTTGGTTTAATGAAATCTTAATTGATTAAATCCCTGAATAAATGAAATTAAAACTTAATAAATTTAGCTTTTAATTCGCATTACTAAATTTAAAATTCAATACATGCTTTTAACACCATTTAAAGTATCAAACATGTCAGGATATTATTGAATATTCAATAATGCTCTTAAAAAGTTCTCATCAAAATGATGTTAAAAGCATTATCTATTAATACAATTTCCTTATTTCAGTTTATAACAGGTTCAAATTTATGAATACTAAGAAAATGCATTATGTTTTTTTGGAATTATTTATTTTCAAATAGCTCCAAAATGCATTTATTGTTTAATAAGTGAATTAATTTAATGTAAATAATTCATTTACACCAATAGTGAAAAGCTTTTCCATAAAGATTTAATTTTCATGGAATGCTTTTATAACATGTCAATTCACAAGTATTTAATCCTTATACAAATTTTTTTCTTCAGAATTATTTAAAATCACTTCAGATGATTCTTTCATACTCGATAACTCAAGTAACTACAATTTTTTTTAAAAAAATCACTCATGCATAAACCAAATATTGATTGGACAATAAAGATTTTTATTGAATATGACATTTTTTAAAAAATGGAATTATCATTGAAATATGAGGTGAAATCTTCACCTGAATTATCTAAATCACTTCAAAAAGATTTAATTGTAAACAAGCTAAATAATTTCGAATAATATTTTTTATAAATATCATTACTTAAAAAAATTAAATTTACACTTATTTTCAATAATATTGATGCATTATTGCTTTGGCAATAAAACACGTATCCATTTAAAATTTATTCAAAATTTTAAATCCTTTTAAGTTGATTTAAATCATTTATGATTTCTAATCCAAAATTTTTGCATATTAATTAAAAAAACATCTCTTAATACATGTTTTAAAAAATTAATAAGCGTAATATTTTATGTATTTTAATATATATAAATGTTATGAACATATACATTTTATAGAGTTAGCTTAAACAATTATAGGTCTAACAACGATATTTTTAAAAAAATTTCAGTAAAAAAGTATATTTTATGAAAAAAATAGGAAAAATGGTGTTTTAATATTTAAATTTATCAAAAAAGTGAATGGTTTTTAATTATTATTCTATCTAAATGAATAAATTTTCTAATTTAATATGAGATTATGATATTTTATGGGAAATATTAATTCTTAATTTTGGATGGTGGGTATGCTTGCTGTTTTAGAAGTTTTTTCTCTATTTTGGGATTTGTTTTTTCTTTATTTTGTGTGTGGTTGTTAGGTGTTTTTTTTCTTTATTTTGTGTT
>NZ_JAUNXI010000029.1 GCF_030539875.1 Methanobrevibacter sp. | reverse complement strand
GTTTTGAATATTACTTAGAATAACATTCGTTTCAAACACTTATTATTTTTCTCTATTTTTCTTATTTAACCTATTTATTTTCTTTCTTTTAAAATTTTTTCTAGGTCATTATTTTTTTCCTTAAAAATTTTGCAGTTGTCCTCAAAAAATTATCAGAAATATCTTCATATATTATGCTGTTTGACAGTTTTTTTAGGACAAACTTTTACAAGCTAAAAAGTCCTGTGTTGTCCTCACCAATGCAAATGGAATCCCTCAAATTTTTCATCATTTAAAAGAGTTTTTACTAAATCGGAAGTTTGTTTATTAATTATTTCCTGGTAAGTTAATTCTTCATCACCATATTTTATTGTTGAGTGTATTTTGTCCTGAATTTTTGAAATAATCAGTTTTCGCTTTTCTAATTTTATGGAATTGTTTCTTTTATCCAAATCATCATCTGTAACCTGCCTTCGGCTGATAAGATTTAGCACTGTTTTGTCAACGATTTGCTGTCTGAAATCTTCTATTAAGTCATATGTTAAACTTGTTCTTTTGTCCATGTCAAAATGTAGGAAGCCGCAATAGGGATCCAGGCCATTTATTAATATGGATTTTGTTATTTCGCTTGCTAAAATTGCATATCCGTAGTTCAGCATCGAATTTAATAAATCTGTTGGTTTTCTGGTTCTTTTCTCAAACCCGATGTCTTCGGGGATTAGCAATTTTATCCCGCTCCAGTAATAGGCTGATGCTTTTCCTTCGCATCCCATCATCTTCATCTTTACCTTTTCATGATTATTTGTCAGTTTAATGGAATTTAATTCATTGATTTGAAGAGCAATGTTATTTTTTATCTCTTCTATTTCGCTAATTTTTCGCCGTTTGTTGAGTGTTGTTAATGTTGATTTCTGATTTGTCATTTTTGATTTTATTATTTCACGGGATATGTTTATGCCCTTTTTGTTTTCACTTAGCAAATACTGCTGTTTTTTAATTTTCACATTTCTCCAGTCCGGTGACTCCATCAAATAATTTAATTTTCCGGTATAGTCAAATGAGATTACTTTAGTATTATTTTCAGCCATTAAAGTTAATGCATCAAATGTCACATATCCCTTTCCTATTATCACTAAGCTGGATATTTGGTTTGCTTTAATTGAATCCAAAACAATGTCTTTTTGCCTTATGACAATCTGGTTGTCTTTTTTATGAACCGATTTGTTGAATCCTTCAATTAAAATATTCATTTTAAAACACCCTGTATAGCTTTTCACTGAAATTTATTTCTCCGAAAGACTCCTTTTTTGAATAACATTTATCGCAAATCGGCAAAATTAATAGGCTGTCCTTTTCACGGACTGCCAATTCAATTTCCTTTTTAAAAATTTCCAAGTCCGCGTTACTTAATTTTGCGATGTATGTGTGGGTTTGGATTTTTCTAAATCCGAAGTGTCTTAAACCGTTTTCAATCTTTTCCTTGTTTGTTTTGAAACTAACATCAAAAATAGCTATGGTGTACATGAAGATTATTTGGTCTTCAATGAATAAATAGAAATTGGTAACCTGGGCGGGGATAATTGGTAATCAAACTTAAAAAAAATATCTGCCGGCGGAGCTGTGTTTTGGCTTAAATGAATCAGATTTTCTCCAGAAGTAGTGGATTTTGAAAAGATTTAAAGCATCTTTCCCGATCATGTAAAATGCTTCTTATGGAGGACCGCCGGAATAATCGTTATTACTTAAAGTTACATTGAAAGCAACTTCAGTAATATTCGTCTTCTTCAGCAGGTGTGCGGTCTATTTTCTCAATCATGTCAATTCTCGCAGTAATCCTATCAATGCCTTCCCCTTCTATTGCAGATATGAAAATTGAATTTTCCTCATCGTCAACAAACTCCTTAAGGTAATCTGTTTCTTCAATAAGGTCCATCTTGTTAAATAGGTATATTACAGGAATTTCTGAAAAGATTTTTTCAATCTGCTTTAAGAGATTATACTGATTTTCCAAGTGGAATCCGCAGGTTTCGGAAGCGTCAAAAATAAATAATATCGCGTCAGCCAAGTGCTCCAGTGCAACAATCGCATTCATTTCAATATCATTCATTTCCAAAACAGGTCTGTCAAGTAATCCCGGAGTATCAATAATCTGAACGTTTTTCCATTTTCTCTCGGTATGTCCGATCTGTATGCCCTTTGTGGTAAAAGGATAATTTGCAACTTGAGGATCAGCTCCTGTAATTTGTCTCAGCAGTGTTGATTTTCCCACATTCGGGAAACCTGCAATGACGATGGTGGTTGCATCAAAATCAATTGTCGGCATATTTCTTAAATTCTGTTTTGCAAAATCTAGGAAATCCAAATCCTTTTTGATTTTGTTAACGACAGAAGCTATTCTTCCATAAGCCTGCTTCTGAATGGCTGTTGATTTTTCAGAAGGATTTTTCCTGATCTTTGAACCGTATTCCTTTTCAAGCTGGGTAATAATGCCATATGCCCAGTTAAGAGCGCCTAATGCCTGTTTCATATCATCGACACCAACAGTAATGTCAATGTAATCCTGATAGAATGGATGCAGGCTTTCAATTTCCGGAACTGCATCTATAATTGATTTTAATTTATCTTTAATAACCTGGCAGGAGGTTACAACTCTTCTTTCTTCAATTCTTTTACCTTTTAAATGTTTAGGTATCTTCTGACCCCTTAACAGGTCTGCTTGTTTTTTACCTCTGCTGAATCCTTTGTCAAGTAATTCTTGTGGAGTAGGTATGGTTGGAATCATCATTTTAATCACTATTTAAAAATTTGCCCCTGGAATTTATATACGTCACAACTTTCATCCATCCAGCTGTCTGCACTAATTCCTGCTTTCATACATGTGTGTTCTAAAAATCCTTCTATGTCCAGTTTGTTCTCTGTTGCCACCTGAGGCAGTAATAATCCTCTGGAATAACCTTTCTGTATTATTAAACCGTCAGTCCCAATTTCGATTTCATCAAAATATTGCTTGTAATGAGCTATTTCAATCAGTTCCGGTTTTGTAAGAACAGTCACTTCTAAATCTATTGCGTCTAATTCATCTAAGCCGACTTCCGGAAATCTCGGATCGCTAACTGCTGCTGCAATAGCCACATCGATTGTTGCTTCAATTGCACTCATAATTGGCTCGACATATCCGATACAGCCTCTCAGATTATTATTTTTATTCAGTGTTACAAAAACGCCTGATTTTTCATCTAATTCGGCAGGATAGTTTTTGCCTTTAGTTATTTTTTCTCCGGTTTCCAAATGCTGTTTGATAGCATCTTTAGCTATTTTTACTAAGTATTGTCCTGATTCATTATTAATCATTATCCCATTCCTCCAACAAGTGTGTTTAAAATTCTTGTATGCGGTCCTCCATCACCTACAGGTGCGGTCTGACCATCTTTTCCGCAAAATCCAACACTTAATTTAAAGTCATTTCCTATAGCGTCAATGTTCTTTAGTGTTTCAAGGATATTGCCTGATAGTGAAACGTCTCTTAGGGGTGTTGTAATCTCGCCATTTTTAATCAGATAACCTTCTGCAGCGTTAAATTGGAAAATTCCTTTACCTGTATCTACCTGGCCGCCCCTTGAACCTTTAAGATAAATTCCGTCAGGAATATCTTCCAGCAATTCTTCAAAGGTATTGTCTCCTGGCTGTAAGTATGTGTTGCTCATTCTCACAATCGGCTGGTCGGCAATCAGTGATCTTGCATTTCCAGAAGATTTCATCTTTAATTTTGATGCGGTTTCTCTTGAATTTAAAAGTGAAACTAATTTTCCATCCTTAACTAACTGATTCGGAGCAGTTTTAACTCCTTCCACATCATAGGAGTAATATCCAAAACCTTCTTTTAAGCTTGCATCGTCAAAGATGTTGACGATATCTGATGCAATCTGACAGCCCATCTTGTCTTTGAGAATTGAATCATTCTGTAAAATCAGGTCCCCTTCAACAGCATGGCCTAATGCTTCATGTATCAATACTCCGGTTAATTCAGGATCAGCAATCACAGGGAAGTTTCCGGAAGGTGCAGGTTTGGCATCAAGTAATCTGACGGCTTTTTGTCCGATGTTTCTTCCAAATTCCTCCATGTCTTCATTGGCAATTGCCTCATATCCTTTAACTCCTCCAAGACTTCCATGTCCGAACTGAATGATTTCACCGTCAGTTGCAGATGCGTTTAAAGCCATTCTCACTCTGCTGCTTTTCACTTGAATTTCGCTGCCTTCGCTGTTCATGAACAATTCGTTAAGTTCACTATCACCATAGCTGACGCTTATGCTGTTGACCTTGTCGAGAGATGCCGCGTCACTTGCCTGCTTCATCACATCTTTTTTTTCTTCAATTGAAATATCTTCAAAGGGTATTTTAACATCCACTGATACTTTATCCTTTACAGGCTCTGTTTTACTTAATTCAACATCTCCTTTCAGCGAATTTGAAAATTTAATAGCAGTTTCAGTTATTTCATTTATTTTTGATAAGTCTGTTGTATATGCAAAACCCCATGCTCCATTATGTAACACTCTCACTCTTGCAGCTAAGCCCATTCCTGTGTTGATTTCATCAACATCTCCGTCTTTCATTAAAATGGAAGTGTTGTTTCCGATTCCTGCCCTGATATCGACATAATCTGTCCTGGAGCCTGTTTTTGCTATAACTTTTTCGAATAATCCAATATATTCTTCCATGTTATCACTCAAAAGATTAATCATTATAAATTATGAATTACATATTAAATAAAAGTTTTTTTATATTTCCATGTGCAATATTAATTTAATTAGGTGATGGTTTGATGATTGTTATTATAGGTACAGGTGCAGGCGGGGGGATTCTGGCCCGTGAACTTGCAGAAGATGGTGAGGATGTAACTGTCTTGGAAAAAGGACCTTATATAAACTCTAAAGATGCATTTAATTATTATGATAAATATTCAAATGATGTGGATTTGCTTACAACAACATGTATTGGCGGTTCAACTATCGTTTCCATGTCAAATATGGTTAGGGCTCTTGAAAGTGAATTGTTGGATTATGGCATTGATTTAACCGGTGAATACGAGTATGTTGAAAATCTGATAGGCGTTCATCCTCTTGACGATTCACATATAGGAAAGGGCACCGAGGCGTTTCTGGATGCCGGACATGAACTTGGCCTTCAAACTTTAAAAATGCCGAAAGCTATAAATGAAGAAAAATGCATACAATGCGGGAAATGCGCTTTCGGATGTCCTGTTGATGCTAAATTTTCCGGAAAGGATTTTGTTGATGAGGCAGTGGAGTATGGAGCAACATTGATTTGTGAAGCTGATGTAAAAGAGGTATTGGTGGAAAATAATAATGTGTGCGGTGTTAAATACGTTAAAAATAACAGGGAAGAATTCATAAAAGCAGATAAGGTAATCCTGTCTGCCGGGGCTATAGGATCTGCTCTAATTTTAAGAAAATCCGGAATTTTAAATGCAGGTGAAGAGATATTCTTTGATCCCTTTGTAACTGTTGGAGGATTTCTAAAAGATATTGGCTTTAACACTGAAGTTCAAATGGCTGGACTTGTAATTGGCGATAATTTTGTATTGTCTCCTCATTTTTCATCATTTATTCGCGATAATATCGATGATTCAGCAACTGACAAAGACATACTCAGCATCATGGTAAAAACATTTGATGAGTGTAAAGGCCGTGTAACTGATGATGGGGACGTTATTAAAATTAATACAATCAATGATATAAGATATTTGGCAGAAGGAGCAGCCACTGCAGGATTTATCTTACAAAAGGCAGGGGTTGATCCAAAAACCATCGGATCAACTGTATACAGGGGAGCCCATCCTGGAGGAACTGCAAAAATCGGCGAGATTGTAAACAGCAATCTTGAAACTAATATTGGAAATTTGTTTGTTTGCGATGCAAGTGTATTGCCCGTTTCTCCAGGAAAACCTCCGATATTAACAATTCTTGCATTATCTAAAAGATTAGCTGACTATTTAAAAAAATAGAAGATTATTCGAATTGTTTATCAATATCTTCTGTTTTTATTAATTTTTCGCAGTAGTGGCATCTAACAACAGTTGGACAATCATTAACAACCTTGAATATTGGTGTTATAGGTTCGTTTTCGTAGTTAGTGATGCATTTGGGATTGGTACATTTAATAATTGATGTAATCTTTTCAGGCAATACGATTTTATCTTTTTTAACAAGTTTATAGTCTCGAATAATGTTGATTGTAGCTTTTGGTGCAATCAAAGCAACCTGATTAAGTTCCTCATGATCCAGTTCCCTATTTTCAATTTTCAATATGTCTTTTCTACCCATTTCTTTAGAGGACACATTCATAGCCACTGTAACATTTCTAATTTCCTTATCTGGGAGATTTAAAATTTTAAGGATATGCAATGTTTTATTGGCAGTAATATGGTCAATTACGGTACCGTTCTCAATTGCTTTGATTTTTAATTCGGATTTGTTATTCTCACTCAATTTAATCTACCTTGTATACATTTTCAAATCTTTCATTTCAATAATCGCTTCAATATCTCTGATTAATCTTTCAGGACTCTTGTTCTTGGTGGAAATGGCGAAACTCTCGATAACTCTTCCTCCGCGCATTTTTGCTTTTTCTTCAAGTCTTTCGATATTTGTATCGCCGTAATTATTGTCCATAGTAGCAAATAAAATCACGTCTTTTCCGGTTAGATTGCATCTATCGATTATTGTTAAAATAGCAGGAGTGGGATTTCCAGCCCAAGTTGGAGTTCCGAATATTATAGTGTCATAATCGGTTAAGTCAACTTTTGCAGGTTTAATTTCAGTTTTATTTTCCATGAATGCATGAATGGATGCTAATAATTTATTTTTAACTCCGCTGCGTTTTTTTAAGTCGCGAATTTTAACCATGTCTGTTTTCAAATTTACTGCTAAAGTTTTAGCTATTAATTCTGTTTTTCCACTATAGGAATAATAAATAATTAATGTAGCCATTTTAATCACCTCATTAAGGTTGAAGACCCAGGTGTGTTAATCCTGCACTTTCATCAATGCCAAGTAGAATGTTCATGTTTTGAATAGCTTGGCCGGATGCTCCTTTAACAAGATTGTCAATACAGGACAGCATCACCACTCTTCCGGTATCATCAATTTCAAATCCGCCGATATGTACAAAGTTAGAACCTCTAACTGAACTTAAATGCGGTATTTCTCCTTCGTCCATAAGTTTGATAAAGTATTCATCACCGTATTCTTTTTCGTATAATGTCCTAATTTCATCAGGAGTAATGTCTAAATGTTCTTCTTTTAAGAAACTGTGGCTTGTAGTTTGGATTCCCCTATTGACAGGTGTTAAGTGAGGGGTAAATGAAACTTTAACATCATCAAATCCGTGTAATTCCTGTTGGATTTCAGACATGTGCCTGTGTGAAGAAATTTTATATGGATTTACATTATCTGCAATATTTGGATAATGTGTTGTGCTGGAAGGATTTACTCCTGCTCCGCTAACTCCTGTTTTTGAGTCAATAACTATTCTTTCAACCAGATTGTTTTTAACAAGAGGATATGAGGATAAAATTGCACCGGTTGGAAAACACCCCGGATTTGCCACCAAATCCGCTTTTTTAATTGTCTCTCTGTATATTTCGGGAAGTCCGAATGCTCCTTTATTTTTTTTATCAGTATGTTTCATTGCGTACCATTTTTCATAAACGGCAGTGTCGCGATATCTGTAATCTCCGCTTAAGTCAACTACTTTGGTGCCGGTTTCTAAAATTTCCGGAACAATCTTCATTGATGCACCATGGGGAGTTGCAGTAAATACAACGTCTGCATCCAACTCTGATGGCTTTTTATCTTCAAACACCAAACCGGTATCTCTGATGTGCGGGTGGGTTTTATGAACTGGCTCGCCGTCTAATTTTCTTGAAGTGATTTCGGTCACTTCAACGTCAGGATGTCCGCTGAGCATTCTTAAAAGCTCTCCGCCGGTATATCCGCTTGCTCCGATAATAGCTGCACTTTTCATTTTATAATCTCCTACTTACTATAATTCTCCATTTTTATCTTTAAAGTCTGTATGTTTTATTCTTCTGATGATTTTGCAGGTACTGTCAAGTTCTCCAAACATATAATCATCAACACGCATGGCTTTGGCGTCTATTCCTCTTTCATCTAAAACTTTTTGCAGTTTTTCCACATCATGGTCCTGATCAGAGCCTATTGCAATTATATCAGGTTTAATCTCTTCAACAATCTTAAACATGTCTCCTGCATGTCCCAGATATGCTTCATCAACCGGCTTAAGACTCTTTATCATTTCCAGTCTCTGTTCCTGAGGGATAATAGGTATTCTTTTTCTTTTTTCTACAGTCGAATCCCTGGCTATTACAACTGCAAGAACAGCATCATCTCCGCCCAGTTCTTTAGCTTTTTCAAGAAATAATACGTGTCCAGGGTGAAGTATATCAAATGTTCCTGTGGCCATTACTTTCATTTTAAATCCTCTTTTGATATTTCAAAGCTTCAGTTAAATCAAGTTTATCTTTATAAAGTGCAGAACCGATTACAATTCCATCCACACCGCTTTCATTTAATTTCTTAATGTCATCGATTGTTGTAATCCCTCCGGAATATACAACCGGCAGGTCTACGGATTTTTTAAGTTCAACAACAGGATTTGTATAAAATCCTCCTAAAAGCCCTTCAACATCAACATTTGTAAATAAAATACTTCCTGCACCATGTTCTTTAAACTCTTGCGAGAGTTCAGTTGGTGTTTTATCGATTTTTTCCTGCCATCCTTTAATGACTACTTTGTTGTCTTTGCTGTCAAGTGAAATCATTATTCTATCGGAACCGTATTCATCGGATAATTCAGTAATGGTCTGCGGCTGCTGAATGCCCATTGTTCCGATTATTAACCTTTCGATATCTAAATCCAACAGCTGGCGCGCATATTCGATGCTTCTTATTCCTCCTCCAAGTTGAATGGGGACGCTAACTTCTTTTAATATTTTTTTAACAGCTGTTAAATTAGCCACTCCATCTATAGTTCCATCTAAATCTATAACATGGATGCATTTGGCTCCTAAATCCTGCCAATGTCTTGCAACAAGTTCCGGATTCTCAATTTCCACCATTTCACTTCCGGGCTTGCCTTGAACGAGCTGTACACATTTCCCGTTCTTTATGTCAACTGCAGGCATTATTAACATTTCATCTTTTTTAAATGACATTTGGATTTTTCCTAAACTTTTATTATAATATAATTCTTGTTTTTGAAATGTTTTATATGTTTCTAATGTATTCAAATTTTTCATGAAATGTTGTCAAATCCAAATAATTTATTTATTATAATCTTAAAAATAGATAAGTAAGTAACGGGGCAGTATTCATGTGTGAAATTATAGAATTTAAAAATGTAAATAAAGAGTATAAATCCGGAGATAACATTTTAAAAGCTATGAATGATGTTAGTTTTTCAATTGATGAAGGAGAATTTGTTGTAATTCTAGGACCTTCCGGTGCAGGCAAATCAACACTTCTAAACCTTTTAGGAGGACTTGATACTGTAACTTCCGGTCAGATTATCGTTAACGGCAGGCATATTGAATCTTTCGATGACAATCAGCTGACTGTATACAGGGCCAAAAATGTCGGATTCATTTTCCAGTTTTATAATTTGATTCCGAATTTGACAGCTTTGGAGAATGTTGAATTGATGAAGGATATTGTTGATGTGGATATTGACGGTTCGGAGGTATTGTATTCCGTCGGTCTTAAAAATCATGCTAATCAGTTCCCGGCGCAATTATCTGGTGGTGAACAGCAAAGGGTATCAATTGCCCGTGCTGTTGCTAAATGCCCTACTATGCTTTTATGTGACGAACCGACAGGGGCTCTCGATTCAAAAACCGGTGTTCTGATTTTAAATTTACTTCAGGATATGAGCAATAACAATAATACTACGGTAGTTATAGTTACTCACAATGCTATTCTGGCAGATGCCGCTGATAAAGTAATTAGAATTAAGAACGGTCAAATCGAAAGTATTGCTGTTAATGAAAATCCAAAAAAAGTTGAAAATCTCGAATGGTAGTCTCAACCCGCATTCATTTTCATCTTTAAGTTTAAATGATATTTAGTTCATATAGTATAGTATGTCGTTATCTAAAAAAATGCTAAGGGATATAAAATTTAATAAATCGCAGTTTATTGCCATATTTCTCATGGCTTTTTTAGGTATTTTTGCTTTTTGCGGAATCTGCAGTGAGTATTATGGGCTTGAACAAACAAGTTCAGATTTTTACAATGAAACTAATCTCGCTGATGGTTGGATTCATAAAACTAGTTTTAATAAATCGGATTTTGAAAAAATAAATGACATTGCATATCAATCTGAAAGGCAGGCGGTAGTCCAGTCGATTGGTGGATTTGACAATAATCCTGATATCACGCTGCATTTTCTGGAAAATAATGATATTTCCAAGTTTTATGTTAGTCAGGGAAAAGACATAGACATTGATGACGAGTCAGGAGTGTGGTTAGACAAGCGTTTTGCCGATGCAAAGGAGTTAAAAGTAGGGGACAACATATCCTTTGAATTTGACGGCAAAACCATTGAAAAGGAGATTAAGGGAATCGGTTATTCTCCCGAATATGTTTATGAATCATCACCTACATCAATCACCCCTAATTTTGAAGATTTGGGATTTGCATATTTATCATATAAAGCGTATCCTTCAGATATAAAATATGATACGGTCCTTGTCAAATATAACCAGTCAGACGCGGTTTTTAAAGAAAAACTTGACGATTCTGTTAGCTATTTGTCATTTACTAAACAGAAAGACCATGTCAGCGTATCTCAATTTGGTGAAGAGATGGCGCAGCATAAGATGATGGGGGATATTTTCCCTATTCTTTTTATTATAATTACATTTTTAACACTTTTAACAACAATGACTAGGATTGTAAGTTATCAGAGAACTCAAATCGGAATTTTAAAAGCTGTGGGTTTTAAAGATAGTGTCATAATATTGCATTTTATTTCTTATGGATTTTTCCCTGTGTTAACGGGATCCATTTTAGGAATGATTGCCGGGCCGATTATTATTCCTCAGATGTTTTATCCAACAATGAGCAGCCGCTACACATTGCCGGAATGGAATCCTGGTTTTGATATGAGTTTTATATATGTTGTTGTATTGTTGGTATTGTCTTCTGTATTGGTTACTTATCTGACCTGCAGGAGCATTTCAAAAGAAAATCCTGCAAATACTCTAAGGCCGAAACCTCCTAAATTGTCTTCAACTAATTTAATTGAAAAAACTAAATTCTGGAAACATTTAAGTTTCAATATTCGTTGGAATTGGCGTGATGCAAAAAGAAACAGGTTCCGTGCTTTAATGGCAATTATTGGCGTTATGGGTTGTGTTGCACTGTTAATTGCAGCATTTGGTATGAACGACAGTATGAATGATTTAAGAACATGGGAATATGAGGACATCAATCATTTTGAGTCAAAATTAGTCATTTCCAATAATGCTTCCGCAGGCGAATTGTATTATATTGCCAATGAAACCAATGGCAGTTTTATAATGCAGATGCCTATTGAGATTAAATCTGAGGATATGGAAGATAGGGCATTGGTTTTAGTTTCAAACAACACGGATTTGATATCATACACAGACAGCAATAGAAATCCGATTGAAATTAAGGAAGGGGATGTTTCAATTTCTGTTAAACTAGCCGAAGAGTTTAACTTAAGCATCGGCGATAAAATCAAATGGCATATTGTTGGAAGTGACGTTTGGGTTAAATCTGAAATTGGTCAGATTCATGCAGAACCGATTTCTCAAGGGCTGATAATGTCTCCGGACACAATTGAAGATGAAGGTCTAAATTTCACACCGACCAGCATTGTTACTTCTGAGAAATTTGGTGAAAACTTCGATTCGATTAAATCGGTTACCAGATTGGATTCTTTAAAGGAAAATTGGAATGAAATGACTGCTTCTGTGATGATGATGGTTTATGTTGTAACAATTGTTGCAGCTTTATTGGCCATTTTAGTTCTTTATAATTTGGAAATCCTCTCATTTACAGAAATGGAAAGGGAAATTGCAACCTTGAAGGTTTTGGGTTTTAAAACCAATTTTTTAAGAAAACTGCTATTGACTCAAAACATACTTTTTACAGCTATAGGGTTTATTTTAGGAATTCCTCTCGGTTTTTATTTCATGACGCTGATGATGGATGCTGCAGGAGATTCATTGTATTATGTTCCGTCATTGACCTGGGGAAACATTATTTTATCAGCCGCAATAACATTTTCAATATCCATTATTGTTAATTTAATGTTTTCAGATAAAATTAGAAGTTTAAATATGGTTGAAGCTTTAAAAGATGTTGAATAAATAAAAAAAGTTCTTTAAAGAATTAAAAAAATTCTTTAAAGATTAAGATAGGTTTTCGAATCCTTTTGTAGCAAGCAATTTTGTAAATGATCCTTGCGGTTGCATGATGATATTTCCTTTGGAATATTCTTTCAATGCAGCGTCCACCATTGTACTTTTTTTAACAGGATCTTTAGCAGCATTTGCAAGAGCTTTAGTTAATACCATTACTGCATCTGCTCTGGACAGTGTTCCCGGAACATTTTCATTTCCGGCATATCCTGCATAAGCATCATTTTGACGAATAATGTCAGTTGCGCTAAGGTTTGTTTCAACGCCATTTACCTTAAGCGGTCTAATGGAATCGATAATGTTATCTATACCTTCATCGTAAACAACTACTACTGCATCTGCATGCATTCCGGTATTTGCTTCTACAATCTCTTTTGCATTTTGCATACCTGAATCCAATCCGTTCCACAGACAGTCGTGAAGTAGCATTCTTCCCTGAAGATTGCCCGGAGCGGGTTGTGTTGGATGTGTCATTCCCCCAGGATAGATTGGAGTATAATTAGCCAGGCTACCATTTTCAAGATGAATCATGAAAGCCATATCCACTCCACCATTGGATTGCTCGTATTTGTCAGATGCTAATACTAATATGTTCTTGCTTTCATGGGTTAAATCGGGACTCATAAATAATGTGCCTGCAATATAAGCGATTAATCCTATGAATATTACAAGAAGGATTGCAATTATTAGTTTCTTGCTTCTTTTCATTTTCAGTTCACGATCCTAAACTTAAATTCAGAATATTTATTTTTAAATAAGTTATAAAAATAATATCTTATACCAATATTATCTCAATTACATTATATATATTTTAAAGAATTTAAAGTGTTTTTTAGTATTTTTCTTTTTTCAATATCCATTTAATGGATGGTGGGCATGATTAATCAATATTTAATTAGGCAGGTTTTTTGAGGTTAATGGTTGAAAATGTATGGGATGACAATTCCTAACATTCATCGGATTTTCTGGTGTATGAACTAATTTTTTGAGCTATTGCTCATGTTGTAAATAAAAAAACATTTCATTTTCCCACCTGATTGGTAACTGCCATCTAATTACTTTTGATGAAATTTCGAATATTTTTTTACTATAACATATCATGATATCATGATATGAATACATTTAAATACATAAACATATCATAATATGTAAATAGATAATATATGTGATGACTATGGAAAATAATAATCTTGAAAATAAAGAAGGCATATGTGAAGTATTCGATTCTCACGAAGATGTTGTAAATCGTATAAAAGAACGCATCCCCGATGAAAATGAATTTAACGACCTGTCAGAATTCTTTAAAATATTTGGAAATCCAACAAGATTAAAAATTATTTCCCTGCTTAGTATTGAGGATTTATGTGTTTGCGATATTTGTGAAACTCTTGATTTAAACCAAACTACTGTTTCAAATCAATTAAGAATTTTGCGTGCAAATAATATTGTCAAATACCAAAAAGAAGGAAAAATGGCGAGATATTCTCTTACAGACCTTCATATTGAAATGATTTACAAAGTAGGTTTGGAACATATATTAGAATAATTTTTAATTGGTGATACAATGGTGGAAAATAGATGTTATGATGCGGATTGCAGTGAAGAAAACTGCTACAATCCCGAACATTACAATTATATCTGTTTTAATCCAAATTGTGATGAAATTCAATGTAAAGATTCCAATCATTATGATAAACAGTTATTAAGAGACTATCAAAAAAATACAGATTTAAGTATTCATGACCACAGAGAAGAAATAGATTATGATGAAGATGTGGATATAAGTCTTTGCGGTTGTCCGGATTGTGCAGATGATGATCATAATCATAGTCATGACCACGAAGATCATGAACATGACCATAGCCATGAACATGAGCAT
>NZ_JAUNXI010000028.1 GCF_030539875.1 Methanobrevibacter sp. | reverse complement strand
AGAGAAAAAAAAGAGAGAAAAAAATGAAAAATTATCTCTCCAATTCACCTGAAATGAATTTTTCAACATTTTCATGTGCTACATCATCTGTGAATTGAACTGGAGGGTGCTTCATTGTGTAAGAAGAAATTGAAGTTAACTGTCCTCCAATACCTCTTTCCAAACCAATTTTACAGCATCTGATAGCATCAATTACACAGCCTGCAGAGTTTGGAGAGTCTTCAACACTTAACCTAAGTTCAATGTTCATTGGAACATCACCAAATGTGCGGCCTTCCATTCTAAGGAAACATAATTTATTATCATTTTGCCATGGGACATAATCACTAGGGCCAATATGAATATCCCTATCATCCATTCTTTCACTTAAGACTGACTGGACGGCTTCAGTTTTGGATTCTTTTTTGGAATCCAATCTTTCACGGTTAAGCATATTTAAAAAATCAGTGTTTCCGCCAGTATTAATCTGGTAGGTTCTGTCTAATTTTACACCCCTGTCCATGAATAAACTAGCTAGTGTTCTATGAGTAATAGTGGCTCCTATTTGAGCTTTAATATCATCACCAACAAGAGGAATTCCTTTTTCTTTGAATTTAGCATCCCATTCATTATCACTTACAATAAATACCGGCATACAATTTACATATGCAACATCAGCATCAAGAGCACATTGAGCATAATATCTTGCAGCTTTTTCAGATCCGACCGGCAAGTAATTAACCAATATTTCAGCGCCGCTTTCTTTTAAAACTTCAACTACATCAACAGGAACTTCATCGCTGAGAACAAAAGTGTGTTCATCATCATAATTTGACATGTGTTCTGCAACACCATCCAACACATGCCCCATGCTTACTTTAGCATCATATTTAGGAATATCCTTTTGGAAAACAGTTGTACAGTTTGGTTTAGCAAAAATCGCCTCATCAATAGTTTTTCCAACTTTTCTTGCATCAACATCAAAAGCTGCAACAACATCAATATCACTAGGTTTATATCCGCCAATTTCCCAGTGCATAAGTCCAATTGCATCCTCTGGGTTTTTACCATCATAATAATGTATTCCTTGAATAAGAGAACTGGCACAGTTTCCTATTCCAACAATTGCTACCTTAATTTTATCCAATTTAACACCAGCTTTAATAATTATAATTAATACTTTAAAAAATAAAATACTAATACTATGTTAATTAATATACTTTATATAATTATGCTTTAAATATTTTAAATTAACTGATTAAATAGGAAAATATGAACATGAACCCATATATAGAAATCTTAAGACCTGGAAATGCATCAATGGGAGCCATATCTATAATTCTTGTGGCGCTCATTGATAAAACCATTTCAATTCCAGTAATACTTGCAATGCTTGCCGTATTTTTTGAAACATCCGCCGGAAATGTGATTAATGACTATTTTGATTATAACATTGATTTAATAAATAAGCCTGAAAGACCTATTCCTTCCGGCAGAATTTCACTGAAAAATGGTAAAAGATATGGTTATCTTTTATTTGCACTTGGAACTGTATGTGGTTTTTTAATTAGTTTTCTTACACAAAATTGGGTGCCCTTTGCAATAGTTTTACTTACGGACGTGATTCTTTATTTATATGCATATAAATTAAAATCAAGCCCGTTTGTTGGCAATCTCACTGTCGGTTTTATGACCGGTTTCGGATTTGTGTTTGGTGGATTTTCCATTAATAATCCGAGCATTATCACAACATCCATATTCCTAGGATTTTTTGCATTTGTCATGACAACTGCACGTGAAATCATAAAAGATATTGAAGATATCGAGGGAGACAAGGCAGACGGCGCAAGAACTTTGCCTATTTTAATCGGAGAGAAAAAACCTGCAATACTTGCTGCAATTCTAATAATAATGGACTGCGCATTATGCCCTTTATTGTATTATTACCATATTTTCGGAGTAGTGTATCTGCCAGTAATTGCAATTGCGGTTTTATTATTTATTTACTCTGCAATTTTAATATTAAAATCGCAAAAAAGAGAAACCGCAGCAAAAGCTTCTAAAAATTTAAAAATAGGGATGCTGATAGCTTTCGTATCATTTGTATTTGGATCTTTAATCTAGCATCAATTATATATAATAAAAATATTAAAAATAGCAATAATGATTAAAGAGTTTGTAGGTAAAAAAGACAAATACTATTTAATAGCTATTCTATTACTTAGTGCCATTTTAGTGGGATATTACATTAATTTCAATGATAGGATTGGCATTTCTTGTTCGGATGTTTATGTTTACCTTTTAAACGCTCTTTATTATACCGGAACAAATGTCCATTCAACAAAATTCATTTACATCTCCCCTCCAATATGTTTTTTAACTTCAATTTTCTTTAGAGTGGGATTTGTTGATAAACTGGCAATATACATTGTTACAGGATTATTTGCAATTTTTGGAAATGTTGGTTTTTATTTACTGTTAAGAAAATTCTTTAATGAGGAATTAAGCCTGACTGGAACCATTCTCTATTCAACATTCTCTCTTTATTTGACCTGGCTTGCAAATGGAACATTGGATATTCCTGCAACTGGAATAATAATCTGGATTGCATTATTTGCAATAATAGCCATCAGGGAAAATCCGAAATACTATGAATACCTAATTCCATTGATTGCATTTGGATTTTTCATAAGGTATACTACAATACTGACAGTGCCTGCATTTTTACTGCTTTATGTTCTTGAAAATGGTTTTAAAATAAACGCAGACTCACGAAAACATATTAAAAAAGGAATTATATATGGAATAATTTTTTCAGTAATCATATTAATGCCTATTTTACTTATGGGAAATGGAAATTTTGAAGTAGCTAGCCAAATAGCAAATGGAATACAGGGAACAAGCGGATCAGAAACAGACCCTGCATTTAATCCTGATGTAAGTTATTATTTAGTAAATTTCCCTAATTTCATATCAAACTCAAATACTGTATTTGAAGCAAATCCTGTCCTGAACTCACCTACAGTTTTATCATATGCAATATTCGCATTATTGTTTGTTGGAGCAGGATTCTGGCTATATGGCCATGAGTTTAAATTCGAAAAAAAGGATGCAATTGCTGCTGCAGTAATTTTAATAGGAATCCTCAGTTTTACAAGAACCAGTTCTGTGGTTACAACATTATTAATCTTAATCGGAATGTATTTAATCGGCAAAGACCGTGAATGCAAAAATGGAATATTTATGCTGGGTTGGATACTGGCGAATGCAATATTTCTCAGTTATTATATAGTTAAAGTCAACAGATATATTCTTCCGACATTTCCGCCATTCATATTCTTTATTTTAATTGCAATAGAAAATATTCAAAAGCATGTGAAAATTAATAAAAATATAATTCCAACAGCATTGATAGTTTTATTTGTAATTCAAGCATTTGCATTTACCGCCACATTTGAGCCAACAGACAAATACACTTCAACAGAAGAAATTTCAAATTACATAATTGACAGCAACCCTGATTTTGAAAATATGACAATAGGTGTTTACAATATAAGACCATACAGCTGGTGGCTTGGATCCAATACAATAGGAATTCCATCAAATCATCAAAGTGACATCGACAAAAGCAATGTAAGCTATTATATTGCAAATAAACCTATGGACAATTTAACGAATTACACCGAAATAAAAAACATTGCCAATCTATATCTATATGAAAAAAATACTGTCTGATGGACTGGCGCATATAATATTAAATTATTTTCTGCCGATATTTTTTAGAAACTATATATAATAAAAAAAATAAAAAATACTATTGATAAAGTAATTAAGAGGATAATATGAAAGTTGTATGCTGTAAGAACTGTGGTGCAAAGTACCAACTCGATGATGATGACGACATCACTGCATTCGAGTGTTCTTCATGTGCAGGTGACTTAGAATACTTAGAGAATTATTCTAATGATGATAAAAGCTCTAACCCCACATTTGCAGATTCATATAAATATGAGAATTCCTATATTGTACAATGCCAGGATTGCGGGCTGAAATACAAAATTAAAAGTAGTGATAGCATACTTGATTATGAATGTGACAGCTGCGGAGGGTCTTTGAGATATTTAAATGAAGAAATGAATAAAGAATTAGATAAATATCTTGAAGAAAGACACGGCGAAATTCAAAACATTAGAAGAGAATCACAGACTAAAGAACCAACATCTGAAGAATTAACAACACAAGATAATGCTCATTCCTTAAAATCAATTACAGGCAAACTTGAAAATTTCTTTTCAGAAGAACATATGTTGCAAATAGCAGACACTGAGAAAAGAGAACAAGAATTAGAATATGGGGAAAATGCAAAAACAGCAAGAACCACAATACCACAATCCGTTTTATCAAAATTTGGAAGAGAATTTTCAGTTCCAAATACTGATGACTACAACATCTTAAAGAATTTTCTTAAAAGCGAATTTTACAAAGGAATGGAAGAATACTACCCGAAAGTAGACTATTCAGCCCCTGCCAGTAGCAGTAGCCTCCTTGATAAAATTAGTTTAAAAGAACCGGATAATGAATCAATCACCAATATAAACTCAGTTGAAGATAAACCTGACAACATTACTGATTTTGATAGCAATAAGGCAATTATTATTATCGGAACAACAATTTTTATCTTAAGCATAATTGAGATTTTAACTATTGACAGTGGTGTGGGAATTATTGCTTTATTTATTGGAGTAATCATCTTATGTTATGGAATTTATAAAACAAAAGACGTGGAACAAGCCGAAGAAAGAACAAGAATAATTAGAGAACACTTGTTAACTCTTCCGGAAGAATTTTACGTATTCTACAATGTTAAAACTCCAACTTCAACTTCTGGAATTAACCATGTTGTTGTAGGTCCAACTGGAATTTATGCTCTGCTTTCACAAAAATACAATCCTAAACTTAGATTAGAAAGTGAAAACGAAAATCTAAATCTAATTGGAAATAATGAATTTGAGGAAGATAAAATCGAAGAAGTTCAAAATATTGAAAACAGAAGAAGGTTTAGATACACAACTAAACAGGCAAAATTTTCACAAGACAATAAAGTCAAACAAAAAGCCCTGAGTTTAGGTGAAGATTTAATAAACTTCCTCAGCGACAACAATATTAAAAACTGTTTTGTCGAACCATTAGTAGGATTTATCAATAATGAAGTTGTTGTAATAAATATGCCTTTAACTGATGAAGACTTGTTTGTTGAAGAATTATTGCATAAAATCCAAACTGCTACAATTAAATTAGATTCTGAAACAATCGACAAATGTGCTGTTTTGATAAGCAAGCATTCAGCAGATTGTTCATCAGAAATTTAATTTTTTTCTTTTTTTAAAATGATTATGATAACATATCATATTCAATTAAAGAACCTTTAGAAATATTCTTATTGGCCTTTTTACCGATGACATCATTTATTTTTGAGGGTGGAATGCCTGTGCCTGGTCTTTTAAATTCTACATCCCCTTCGCTGATTAATTCGCCATGTTTAATATCGGTTTTAGCAACGATTGATTTTCTAATATTTTTTCTTGAAGATGATTCACAAATCAGAGGCTGTTTGTTTTTATAACCATTAATCTTTGAGATAGTTTTTGCGTTTAATCTGAAAATAAGAACATCATTTTCATCCATAGCAAATTCATGACTTTTAATCGATTTATCTAATGTAAAATATTTTTCTAAAATAACCGCACCATAATTATAGGCAGTTGTCAAAATAGACATGTTGCTATCAGATATTGTATAATCTGAGTATCCTATATCATAATCTTCAAAATTTCTTGCAAGGTCCTTAATCATTAAAAGATTAGCATCCTCCATCTGTGTAGGATAGGATAAAACTGAATGCATTAAAACAATTTTAAAATTAGAATTGTTTTCAATGCAGATAATTGCGTCTTTAATTTCTTTTAAATCTGCAGCTGCAGTTGATAACAAGATAGGTTTATTTTTACTTGAAACATGATTGATAAAAGGAGCATTAGTCAAATCAGAAGATGATATTTTGTATGCATCAACAACACTATCCAGATTATCAACTATTTCCACATTAGCAGGAGTTATAATAAAAACTAAGCCTAATTGCCTGCAATACTCTGCCAATTTTTTATATTCATCATAGGTTAACTGATCCTTTTGATTTAAATCTTCACCTTCGAAAACACAGTGTAAAAATTCGGAGTCTCCAACATGGAAATTGACTCCATTAACACCACATTCCCTGCATTTTTCAGCCAATAATTTTGCAATATGAAAATATGATAAATTTTCTTTTTTAGCCAAGTCATAGTAATTAAAACTAATTTCGGCAATCAAAAAAGGATATTTATTAAATATCTTCACAATAACACCTCAATTTTTCATGACAAAGTTTCTGTATTCTTCCTGAATAACAGCATTAATATTCTCAAATCCATGTTTTAAGTCAATAGACGTCATTTTCTTATTCATTTCAATTCTAAGATCAGAATGTTCGACCAATTCTAAAAATTGATTGATGAAATCTTGTTTTGTTAAAGATTCAATATGGCCCATATTTATAATTCCGTTAGAATTGTTTGCAAAAACATGAGTTGTTTCCAAATCGTCTTGGCAAACACATATTGTAGGAATTCCCAATGAACAAGCATCGTACATAGTTTTACATGCAGATGTGATTAAAATATCTGCTTTAAAAATAAAGTCGCTAACATTAGAAACATTCTGGTAAATTTGAACCGAAGGGTTGAATTCGTATTTTGATATTAACTGGTCAATATTTTCATATCCCCTATCTACAATGCCATTGATTCTATTTTCATAGTTGGTTGACAGGATTAAATCAGTGAATGTTTCAGCCAAATGTTTAGAGTCCTTACCTTCAAACATTATTAAAACATTATTAACATCCTGAGTAATCACTTTTTGAGGCTGGAAATAAAACTCATCATTTAGAACATAAAACTTTTGACCAGAATATACATTATTAGCACTTAAGTCATGTTCATATAATGAATCAAACACCACATCGGCAAATTCGGCTCCATCACCTAAATCATCAAAATTAACAACAAAATATCCTCGTGATTTCAATTTAGACATATATTCTACAGAAGTGTTTAATATATCATTGATTACAATGTGGGGGTCGAACTCATCCAGTATGCCCATTAATTCATCATCCCCATCATAAACTTTAAAATTAAAACCTGATTTGGTGAGCAAATCCTGTCCAGATTCGTCCTCATTTAAAATAAATAAAAATTCATGGTCCACAAGTTTTGAGGCTATTGACAAACAGTTATTAACATGCCTATTTCCTATTTCATCATTATCATTTACGACAATAGCTACTTTTTTCTTTTGAAGATACTTTTCAACAACCCACCAGTCATCATAATCATCCACAGTAACTGATTCTTCATGAGAGAGGTTTATAATGTCCACATGGTTTCCAATTATTGAACTTTCATTAATCAGTCCTCTGCGGCTTGCTATGACAGCACCGGTTTCTCTAAATGATAAAGGCAATTCTTCATCACTAAGCCTTTCAATGTAATTTGGGAAATATCTTTTATTGTTTTCATCATATCCCCAGCTTAACTGCTTATCTTCAACAACAGAAACCACACTTTCTACATTAAAATCTTCAAACTTTTCAATAGCCAAATCCAAGGTTTCTGTTTTAAGCAATGGGGAAGTGGGCATCATTGTGATTACAATATCATATTCGTCAAAAGTTAATTTTTCTTTTTGAATCATAGAATCATAAACAACCGCTTCCAAAGGAACATCGTCACCAGACAGTTCTACTGATCTTCTAATGACACTGGATCCCAATTTCTCAGAAATAGAAGATATTTCAAAATCATCAGTAGTTACAACGACATCATCAACATATTGAGATGATTTAGCAATATCTATTGAATAATAAATCAAGGGTTTATTATTCAATAAGCGAACATATTTCCGGGGAATTCTTTTTGAAGTCCCTTTTGCTGGAATAACTACTAAAATTTTATTATTATTAAACATGTTAATCCCTATCCATAAATTTAATTAATACAATTAAAGATATAATTATAATATATTATTAAATCTTCGGTGTTAATATGAATATAAAAAATATGTCCGAGAAATTATTAAAAAAAATAAATGAATTATCCACACCTGTTAAGATAATGCATGTTTGCGGATCTCATGAACATACAATAATGGAAAATGGAATTAGAAGTTTGCTTCCGGAAGAAGTGGAAATTATTGCAGGACCAGGATGTCCGGTTTGCGTTGTTCCATCACGCGAAATTGATGAAGCACTAGAATTAATTGAAAAGGGAGTTACAATCACCACATTTGGAGATATGTTAAGAGTTCCGGGATCAAAAAAATCACTTGCCGACGCTAAAGCTGAAGGAGGAGATGTGAGAGTAGTGTACGGAATTAACAAAGCTATTGAAATAGCTCAAAAAGAAGACAACGATGTTGCATTCATATCAGCAGGATTTGAAACAACTGCACCAACTACAGCAGCAACATTATTGGAAACACCTCCTGAAAATTTCTCAGTGCTTTCATGTCACAGATTAATACCTCCAGCTATTGATTTTTTAATTAACTCAGGCGAAACAACATTAAATGCGTTAATTCAGCCAGGACATGTTTGTACAATTATCGGAACCAAACCTTTCGAATATTTCACAACAGATTACGGAATACCTCAAACTGTAGCAGGATTCAATCCATTAGACATATTAATGTCCGTGTATATGATTTTAAGACAAATTCATAATGAAACACCAAAAATTGAAAATGAATATGCAAGGGCTGTCAGAGAAGAAGGAAATGTAATTGCTCAGGAAAAAATCGAACAAGTATTTGATGTGACTTCAAGAGAATGGAGAGGATTTCCAAAAATACCTGATTCAATCTTGGAAGTTAAAGATGAATTCAGCGAATTCAATGCCCGTGAAAAATATGATATAGAAGTAAAAGATGTTACCGAAGCGCCTAAAGGCTGTATTTGCGGACCTATTTTAAGAGGACTTGCAAGACCTGAAGATTGTAAGCTATTTAGAAAATCATGCACCCCACTACATCCTATTGGAGCATGTATGGTAAGTAAAGAAGGGACATGTAACATCGCACACAGATATTCAAGAGGATAGTATGGCAGTCGAAGCAATAGCAGTCGATATTGATGGAACAATAACAAACGAAAAAAGACAGATTTGCATTTCAGCCATTGAATCTTTAAGAAAAGCGGAAAAAAAGGGAATCCCGACAATAATCGTAACTGGAAATGTTGTTAACTATGCCTATGCTACAGAAGTTCTAATCGGATGCAGCGGAGGAATCGTTTGTGAAAACGGAGGAGTTGTCTTTAAAGAAGGAGAAAACAACAATGCTGTTGAAGCACTAGTCGAAAGAGATTTTGTAACGTCAGCTGAAAAACATCTTAAAAAGAATTTAGGTGAAAAATTCGACAAGCATGCATCACACGACAACATATACCGATTAACGGAAACTGTATTTTACAAAACCATTGCCCGACAAGAAATAGAAGATGCATTAAAGGATTTTGAATATTTAGATGAACTTGAAATCTACGACAGCGGATTTGCACTTCACATTACTGACAAACGGGTCAACAAAGGAACCTCACTCAAATATTTATGCGAGAGAAATGGAATAAATATGGAAAATGTAATGGCTATCGGAGACAGTCAGAATGATGAAGAGTTCTTAAAAGAAGCAGGATATAAAATAGCTGTGGCAAATGCCGAAGACAGATTAAAGGAAATAAGCACCTACACATGTGAAAAAATGTTTGGTGACGGAGTAGCAGAAGCTATTGAAAAATTTGCGTTATAAGTGGTAAAATGATATATGAAATAGCAAGAAAAGCAAAAAAAGCAATAGAAAATGATTGTGATGATTATGAAATATACATTGACGAATCAAAATCTATTGAGCTTGACTCTAGGAAAGAGGAATTAAATTTCGCAAAAGAGGAAATTGAACGAGGAATAGGAATCAGAGTAATTAAAGACAATAAAATAGGTTTTGCATTCACTTCAAATATGGACAAAATTGTTGAAACTGCAAAGCAATCAATTGAAAACACAAAACTAAATAAAATTGATGAAAATTATGCCTTTGCTGAAATTGAAAAAACCCCAACGGTTAAGAAAGTATTTGATAAAAAATTCAGGGATTTGAGTCTTGATGAATTCATTGAATTTTTAAAAAATACCATCGATACGACTATCGACCAAGGATGTGAAATAACAGGTTCCGGATTTTCAGCAAGTGAAGGCAGATCATTAATTATAAACTCAAATGGCGTTTCAATTGAAGATGAAGGTACTGGATTTGGCATTGGCCTTTCTGTAACCATGCAAAAAGACGGTCAAATCGCAACAGCTTACAATTCACAATCCTCAAGATTTTTCGATTTGGATGGGGAAAAATTAGCTATTGAAGTATGCGACCTTGCAAAAAAATCATTAAACTCAAAACCTGTTGAAACTAATGATTATGATGTTGTGCTTGATTATTATGCTGCAACCGGACTTCTGCAAACATTCATTAATGCATTCAATGGTGAAAATGTAATGAGGGGAAGGTCAATTTTAAAAGACAAAATGGGTTTGGAAATAGCAAATCCACATATGTCATTAGTTGACAACCCACTTTTAGAAAAAGGAATGTGTACTGCAAAATGTGATGGAGAGGGCAGCATAAGTAAAAAAACAGAACTGATTAAAAATGGAGTGTTAAACTCATTTATTTACGACATTTATACTGCAAATAAAGCAGGTGTTGAAACAACTTCCAATGGCCTTAGAGGTTCATATTTAACCACACCTATGATAGCACCTACAAATCTTGAGCTTAAATTTAGTGAAATGAAAGATTTAAATGAAATTGGCAAAGGTGTTTTAACCACCAGCGTTTTAGGAGCCCACACCGCAAATCCTATTTCCGGAGATTTTTCTGTTGAAGCAAGCAATGCATTTAAAATAGAAAATGGTGAACTTACAGATTCAATCAGTAAAGCCATGATTTCTGGAAACATATTTGAAATTATGAAAAAAGTAGAAGGAATTGAATCCGAAGTAAAACAGTACGGATCATTCATTATTCCGAAATTACTGGTGCACGATTTACGAGTTGTCGGCCAAAACTAATAATTAAAAAAGATTTTTAAGAAAAATTAAATTCTTTTTAATTTTTCCCTATATCGATTAATGGTGTCCTGAGTATAACCAGTAGTTAAATAATCTGATGTTAATTTTTTATTATCATCAAATTCTTTAATTTTTTTATCCATTATTTTATCGATTTCATTATCTAATTTTTTTATTCTATTTTCAAATGAAAATTCGGATTTTTTCACATTAATATTAGTTTTGCGAGAAATTCTTTTAATTTCATCATCCATATCAAATTCCTCATCTTTAGACATTTAAAACACCTACATCTCAATAATAGGCAATTGAATCTCAGTTACATACTCATTTTCATTATCACAATTATGTAAATTTTTAACTAAAACCTCTTTAGGAGAACCTATAATATCGTAATGATTTTCCTGAGCGATTTCGACTAATTTTTCATAAGTTTCTAAAATATTGTCTGTGGAGCCGTAATGAATGCCTGACAGAACTTTATTTTCAATCATGTCAACAACACGAATTTTATCAGTTTCATCAGCATCTTCCTCAATGGCAATACTTACATCATATACAACATCACCATCGTTAACTTCATGCCTTGGTGAGAAATAAACAATAAACGGTTCACCAATAGTTTCAATATCATTAGCATCAACCCAACCCATCAGCATTGATAAAAAGATATTTAAATCAGAGATTGGAGTTTTACAATTAATAACAGCTAATTTTTGTTCAGGAATTACTTTAACTTCACTTTCCATTTTTACACCTTTATAATAATTTTATTAATCAAATAAATAAACTTCTACTTCTTCACCTTCATCTAACAGTTCAACAAATTTCGGAACTTTAACATAACCATCTGCAGTTGAAAGCGAGAAAATTGCACCGGAATCCTTGAAAATCGGACGAATATCCTCACCATCTACTTTAACAAGCTGGTATTGCATTCTTCCAACAGGAGAATGAATTCTTTTAGTCATTTTGCCTTTGACAGTTTTAAGTTCAAAATCCCTATTAATTCCCGCCAATTTAGTTAATGGTTCTGCTACAAATGCATTGAATATCATTAAAGCAGAAACAGGATTTCCCGGAAGACCGATTACCAGTTTACCATCAATCACACCAACAATAGTTGGTTTGCCCGGCTGGACTGAAATTCCATGAATATAAACTTCGCCCAATTCATCCAAAACATGTTTTAAAACATCCCCCAGTCCTGCTGAGGTTCCGCCTGAGCAAAGTAAAATATCCACTTCCTTTAATGAATCAGTAATCTTTTGTTTTACTTCATCATAATTATCCCTCATGATGCCTAAAAAGTGAGCATCTGCACCGCAGGAAATAGCTGCACTTCTAATCATTCCTCCATTAACATCATAAATCTTACCATATTCTAATTCATCACCCTGAAGCGTAATCTCATTTCCGGAAGAAATTACTCCCACACTAGGTTTTTTATAAACATCAACAGTTTCAAAGCCTTGAGACAGCAACACTCCGATTTTGCCGGGATTTAGGAAATCCCCTTTCTTAAGAATTAATTTTCCTTCTTCAATATCAGAGCCTTTGCGGGCAACATCCTGCAGAGGCACAGCAGTGGTTAACAAATTAACCTTATCCTCAAGTTTTTCTGCATATTCAACCATTACAACAGATTCACTGCCTTCAGGCATTGCTGCACCAGTACTAATCTCAATGCATTTTCCTTTTTCAACTTTTTTATCTGTTGTTGAACCTGCTTCTAAAAAATCAATCACATCTAAAGTATTCGGTGACTCTTCAGATGCGCCAAAACTATCTTCAGCAAGTATTGCAAATCCATCTTTTAAAGCCTTATTAAAAGGTGGAAAATCCATTTTAGAATAAACGTCTTCGAATAAAATTCTCCCATAAGCTTCGCTAACAAGAATTTCTTCATTTTCTTGAGTCAAATGCTTATTAAATAAATTTTGAATAATATCAGTAGCTTCGTCGCATTCTTTAATTTTTAAAAATTCGGTTCCCATAATCACCACTTATTTTAAAATACAATAAATTAATATATAGTATATTGATAAGCCATTATAAATTTATCATTCAATTACTTACCAAATGCTCTCACAAAACCAAAAATAAATATGAAGGGCATAATTATGAAAATGAATGATGAAGACATGATGATACTCCAAGAATTCTACGAAACACGCCGACTAAAAAAATCATCAATAAAAGGATACAAAGACGTTATAAGAATATACACATTATTCAACGATTTAACCCTAATCGAATTACTTGAAGAAGCAAGAACCGAAGAAAAAGACCGTTTACCATGGATAGACCGTACATTAAAACAAAGATTAACAGACTTCCGAGCATACCTCTACGATAACTACAGTAAAAAAACCGCAAAAATACACTTCAGCAGAATCAGAACAATCTACACACACTTCTATATAGAAATACACAAACTACCTGAAATACAATCAGAAGACCTGGAACCACCAATCACATACAATGATCTGCCAACCAAATCAATATTACAAAAAGCATTAAGCATTAGTGAACCCATGATACGGGCATTAATATTATTCATGGTATCATCAGGCTGTGCTAAAAAAGAAGCCCGTCATTTAACAATACAAGATTTTATTGACGCCACAAGTGAATATCATGATAAAACTGATATACATGATGTTCTTAACGAATTAAAAGACCGTGATGATATAGTGCCAATCTTTCATTTATACAGATATAAAACAAAAAAATGGTTTTATACTTGCTGCACACCTGAAGCAACCGAAGCCATCATACATCACTTAGTTAAGCTGCTTAACAATCATGCACATCTCAAGCCAGATACTCGCATATTTGATATAAATAAAGATTACTTCAACAATTACTTCAAGGAAATCAACACTGCATTAGGATTGGGGAAAGTACGAAACTACAATCGTTTCACCAGTCATATGCTCAGACGATACCACGCAAGCACGCTGAAAAGTGAAGGTTTGGATAAAGATACAATTAATACTTTGCAGGGAAAAGGTCAAAACCCTACTGATGAAGCTTACTTCAAAGTCAACCCTTCCAAATTAAAAGAGAAATATGTCAAGTACATGCATTGTTTATTTGTTGACTTTGATATTAAAGAAGTCAAACCCGAGGAGGTTATCAAGTTAGAAAATGAGAATGCTATTTTGAAGGAACAGAATAAACATTATCAGGAGATTGTTGATAGTATTGATGCTCGTATTGATGAGAAAATTAATGCTGCTATGAAGAATAATAGTGATGATTTGGAGGATTTGTTTAGATGAAATGGAAGTATTCTACTCCCACTTCATCATAGTATTCAAATCTGAGGAAAGCTCCTTGATTATCTTTAAATAATACTGTAACTGTTTCGTTTCCTTGATTCCATTTGTCACCTCTTTGTGATTGTTTTAGTTCTGTCCATGTTATTGCTTGTTCACCTACCATGAACAATGGTTGTTCCTGTATTACTTCGAGGTTTTCGTTTACTGTTTTTTCCAGTGTTTTTTCAAGTAGTTCATTAATGCTTTTGTAATTGTTTTGTGTTTTTATTAATTGCATTTGTTCTGCAAGGTCTTTTCTTATTCTTATGCTTGTGTATTCAGTCATTTTGTATCATCTCTTTTTAAAAAAATAGGGATAGAGTTATATTAATAACTCTACTATGAAATTTGCTATTAAACATATTATTAGTAATATGAATAATATTTTTGGGTTTTTATTTTTTTGTGTTGTGTAGAGTAATCCTATTGCGAGGATTAATTCTAATAGTGTTATCCATATCATTTTATATTTTTCCTCCTTTTTTAGGGATTGAATGTAAAGTTTTATTAATGGTTTGAATTCATATATTTATATGGAGTGAGGGATTATTTATCCCTCATTTTTTGCCAGGTCATTATCATTATAAGCCATGTGATGACTTGGCATATGAATTCTATTAAATCTTGCATGGTAAGACAATACAAATTTTACCCTACTCCCGAAACAGTAT
>NZ_JAUNXI010000027.1 GCF_030539875.1 Methanobrevibacter sp. | reverse complement strand
TATTGGGACTAATACTGCAGTTAATAATTTTCCACCACTAACTGTGATTGCTTGATAAGCATCATCTAAAGTATTAATTTGAGAAGCAGTTTCTGTGAATCCCATTTCATCTAATGTTTTATTCATTGCTTGGAGCAATAAGGTTTTATTATTAATATCTCCGTCCCAGCCATTGTTTTTTAAAATGTCTTGAGAGATACCTAATTCTTGTAACCTACGGAATTGCCCATCCATCGCATCAGAAACAGCTAATATTGCATCTTCTTGAGTACGTCCTTCTTTTACAAATGCACTTGACATTACAGCAGTTGTTTTAGTTAACTCTCTCATTGATTCTGCAGGTAATTTTAATTTTACACCCATTTCTAATGCACTAGCACCTACTGCTTTCATATCCACTTTTCTAAATTTACTTTGCATATTGTCAACTGCATTAGAAAAATCTTTTAAACCTGAAGAGGACATTCCTTCAAGTCTTTTTCCAAATGCTTCGAAGTTTGCTTCTGCATTTATAGATTGTCTTGCAGATTGCGCCATACTGTTGACAAGGTCATATCCTATCATACCTACAGTCATTGATGCCGCACTTCGAAGGAATCCCAATCCTCCACCAGCACCTCTTGCAGATGCACTGAATTGATTTAGTTTTGCTTTTGCTTGAGTAATGCTGTTACCTAATCCTGCCAGTTTGCCTTTTGCACTTGCAGTTGCACTAGTAAATGCTTGAGTGATACTATTTTTTGCAGTGGAACTGAAGTTAACTATCTTAGTCTTTAAATTATCAAATCGTGAACCAGTTCCCATTACTGTTCCTTTGACTTCTATAAATGAAGAATCCATTTTAGAACCAACAATACCTGCTTCTGTGCCTAATTGTTGTAAAGGTATTAATGCTCTTTGTTCACTATTACTTACTTCAGAAAATGTTTTTGTACTTGATGAACCAAATGAAGATACCGAATTTTTTAAACTATCAAATTTGCTTCTAACTCCATCAGAAACTCCTTTGATTCTGTCCATTGCTTTAGAAGCAATATTCGTAACATTTGTAATTTTACCAATACTATTAACAGCATTTCCTACTTTTTGTTTGATTTTATCAAATGCTGATGATCCACTTTTTCGCAGACTGTCAAATTGGGTTCTTGCAGATTTCACGAATTTTTCCATTCGTGACATGGTTTGTTGTGCTGTATGTGATGCTTGATTAATTCCTTCCATACCTTGTTTGCCTGATACTCCCATGTCATGTATTGCTTTTTCCGCTTGTTTTGCAGCTTTACTTATTGTTTCTTCTGCTTCTATTATTACACGAATTACTTGTTTAGATACCATCCAATTATTCACCTCCATTTAAAAATTTTTGATTAAAAAAAAAGGAGATGAATAAAAATAAAAGTTTTAATTTTAATCTTTTACTTCATTCATCTCCTTGTATAAATTCATTCTGCCTTTACTAATTAATAATGCTTGGGTTGGAGTTAAATCATTTTGTTTTTCTGCTAAGTGATAACCACAATAATCAAGCCATATGATTCTTGTACCTTCAGCTGTTTTCAGGAAAGTCTTCAATCTCAGCTTCTAAGTCTTCCTCATTAGCTCCTGAAATTTCTTCGATTTTTTCATAAATTTCAGTAACCTCATTCTTATGGAGTTTCTTAATATGTTCTAAAGTCCATTTTTCAGGGTTACCTTGGTTATCTGTACTTAATCTGATTGCTTCATACATTGCTTTTTTAGTAGCTTTACTTGAAGCATTGATGTTGAATTTTGCTTTGGATTCCATTTCACCTTTAACTCTTCTTTTCTTTTTGGTGATTGTTTTTTCGTTAATGGTGTAATCTCCTAAATCTTTTTGTTTGATTTCATCGATTTTATCCCATTCTCCACTTGTCAAAGGTCTTAAGCAAATTTCACCATCGAGAGATTTAATATGATACTCATGATAATCATCTCTTCCGTTTAATATTTCAGATATTGATAATACCAAAGTTATTCACCTTCCTTATTTAATTTTATTTCAAAAGTAATATTTTCATTAGAAACATTTATTGTTTCAGAGTAATTTTCATACCCAGATGCAGTTACAATTATAGTTTGAGCACCTATTGGAACATTATTTAATGTGCATCCTCCAGCACTTCCGGTTGTTGAAGATATTTCATTAATACTTACACTTGCGCCGTTTACTGGATTTTCACCATCATTTACTGATACACTAATATTTACTGTTTCAGGAGTTTCCTCTCCTATGGGAGTGGAATCAACACCTATTTCTGTTTGATTATTTTTGAGTAATACATACATATCAGTTTGAACTTTAGTAGTTTCATCAGCAAGAGTGATTTCATTTGAACCTAATGTTTCCATACTAATAGTAGCATCAATACTGTCTGCACCACTCATATCGTATTCAACAGCAAGAGTGCACATTGGGAATACTATTCTCATTAATAAATCAGGATACTCGCACATTCTCACATTTATTGCAAATGGAATTTCAAGAATAGTGCATCTTGAAGGTTCATATGCTCCACTGTCACCTACAGTTAATTCACCAATTTTACCATATTCTGCTGCAATAATTGATTCGATTGTATCTTCTGTTAAACTAATAGTTACACTTGGTGTGTTTTCTCTTTTTTGTGCTAAAGCACAAGCTTGCGGTGCTCTTGAACCAAAACCAACAGTCTTATCTACTGCAAGGTTGTTTTTACCTTCAAAAGATAAATTAGTTCCTATACCAGTCATTGGTTTATTATTTAATTCTAAGCTTATGTCATAGAACATTAAGAATAAATCATTGATAAGTTCTTCTGGTTTATTGAATGTTTCACCATTTTTACCAATAATTCCTGCATGTTCTGTTTTATAAATCCAGTTTGTTTCCACGCTCATGGATTCATCTGATACTTCGAATTTTAAGCCCTCACATAATAAGCCAAAAATATATTTTTTTAATTGGTCTGCTACGTATACGGCTTTGAATGATTGGAGTTTTTTATTTTCTCCACCCCAGAATTCATGAGTATGTACGTCTCCAGAACCTGCAGTGTATTTGTAATTGTCAAGATATGCTCTGAAATATACTGCAAATCTTTGTAAATCTGCATCTGCTTTTGTGGTTCCGGTTGGTTTGATGATTCCTGCACGTGAACGTTTGTTCATTCTACTTGAACCTGATTTTGTAACTGGTTTATCATTTAATTTAAAGTCTGCAGTATCTGCTTCACTCCACCAGTCCAATTGGGATTCATTGAATTCGGAAGTACTTAATACTTCTCCGTATGTGCTTTCTTGACATAATCCAAATCCTCTATCTACCATTGTTTAATCACCATTATTTTTTTTTTTCATTATATTTGGTTTTCAAATTCACAACATATTTTCCAATCAACGTAATAAATGAAATTAATTCTTAGCTTTGTAATGGGTACTTTTTCTCCAAGTTCATCATCTTGTATGAATCCTACTGGAGCTAATGATTCAAATACTGGTCTTAAACCTTGAATCATCGTATTATCTTCTTTGAGCACTCTTATATGATTTTTAGCAATGCATGCTGCTATTCTACTTGCTAAGTTTTTTCCTTTTATTTCTGATTGTTCTATGTCATCTTCGTCATATACTATACAATAAAATTCGAAAGGAGTTTGTAGTTCTAATTTGCTTGAAAGTGTTCCTTTTCCACTTGCTATTGTTGTTTCTTGTTCAAATAACCATATGCATGGTTCTTCGATTTCTTCATCAGAACGATAACTAGGAATGAACATTTCAACATCAGATAAAATTCCGTCTTCAGTAAGTTCTTTGGTGATGCATTGTTTCACCATTCTTGTTACTGCTTCTGGACCTTTAATAATATTCAACATTTTATAAACACACCATTATTTTTTTTTATTCCAATGTTCCTTTCTTAGCAATTACAACTGCACTTTCAGCAGAAGATAATATTTCCGGTATACTCCTTTCAACGAATTTTTGAGGTTTTTGACCTTTAACATATTTAAGAAACCATTCCCTACCCCTCCAAGTAAAATGTAATACTTTTGCTTTTTTAGGTCTTATCACAGCACGTCTTACACCATAAACTCCAGTACCATCATTAACCAATGGTAACCAAAAAGCATCATTGGTTACTTCATGCTTGTCATCAGATTTAGTAATTTTATAATTATTCGCTCCACGACTTGTTTTTCTTGGAGTGTTTTTTTCAAGAATATTCTTAGTATTTTCACTGAGTTGATCCAATAATTTCTTTTTAAATTCAACTGCGTTTTCTGCAAGGTGAATATCACTTTCAACTTTGATGTGAATTGTAACCATTTTATATCCACCTTTTATATTTTGAATACTTTTACTCGTGATGATTTCTTAAAAGGTTTAAGGTCTTGTTTTAAGTCATTTGTGAAAACTTCACTTGAGTAAATTTTAGTAGTGTAATCATTGACTTTCTTGATTGGTGATTCACCACGTGAAAGATGAAATGCAATCATGTTAGATACTAATCTAATGCAAACATTTTTCACAGCCGAAGGTGTATCTTCTTCCCATTTTCTGTTGCAGTAAGAATTGATTAATCCTTCACTTTGTGAAATCCATTCATTTATAAGTTTGTTAAATTCAGTTTCATTGTCTTTATATCCTAGATTTTTAGGTTTGATTCCACTCATGTTTTTAACATCCTCAACTGTACAATACAAGACCTCTTACCTCCTTTTTATAATTATTCTGCTGTTAAAGTAATAGTAAGCGTAGTGTTTTCTTCACTTACTGTAATGTTTCCAGTGTAAACAGTATATCCTGTCTTGGAAGCCATTACAGTGTAACTTCCTTCTGGAACATTACTTATTGTGCATCCTCCAGCACTTCCAGTTTTACCAGTATATTGATTTTCATCTGCATCTTCCAATACAACATCAACACTTTCAATTCCTTCAACACCATCTGTTACAGATACTGAAATATTCCTGGTAACTGTTGGTGTTGAAGGAATTATGCTTCCTTTAACCATGCAAGACTAGTAGCATCTTTAAATGCAAAGTTGATATCTGCATACATTGTTGAAGCAATATCGTAAGTGTTACTTCTTAACATGAATTGGGATTCGACCATGATGTTATCAGGGTCTGCTAACCATTGAATGTTTTCTTTGTGAGTTAAGAAGATTGGTTTTTTAGTGAATCCATTACGTAAAGTACTGAATTGCGGTATCGCAATAATTGGAATATCTTCAACTATTAATGTACCATCTGTAGTAATGGAAGCTACATCACCATATTTGTCCTTGTTATCAGCGACAAATCTGTGTAATGTTCTTCTGTATACTGGAGGTACGAAACAAGCCATTCCTCCATCAATTTGATATTTATCAGGGAATAAATCAATCATTCTACGGAGTTCATTTAATGGGTTGGAATCGGTTGCTGTTAAATCGATTTCTTCAACAGCAATGTCACTATTATCCCTTACCTTTTTAACAATACCATCAATGACTTTATAACCAGATGATGCAGAAGAGTCAGTGGAATTTTTATCTCCATATAAAAGAATTCTTTCTAATGCAAGACCGTTTGCTTCTGCAAAGGTGTTGGTTAAAGTGTTCATGAAGTTTTTACCTTCAATGGAATCGTATAATACTGTACGATGTAATCCAGTTAATGCTCTTAGTTCTTCTGCATCGAAACTTGCATCTGTGAAAGTTGGGTGTTGAGCATCAGATAATGTTTGTGGTGTTCCATTGATTCTTCCAGCTTCGAGTTCAATGTCAAAACTCATCATGTCCAATTGTCTTTTGTGATTGTGGCTGGGGATGAGTTTGGTTTTATCGAGGAAGGTTGCTTTGTTACTTAATGCTTGGATGTATTTGTCAGATTTTTCTGCTTGTAATACTCCATTGTTTAATTTTCCACTTCCTTTACCAATATCTACGAATTTAGTAACGAATCCTTTTCCATTTATGATACGGTCACGGATAGTGTTTTCAACTAGTGCTATTGACATTTTATTATACCTCTATAAAAAAATTGTAAAAATTTTGATGATCATATAAAATTATTATTTTTTTTACCAGGTCATACCATTACTATTCCTACCTGTTCTTTTCATGAAAGAATCATTAGTGGTGGAAACTGTACTTTTATCTGGGTCTAATTCTTGTGATTTAGCAATAACAGTTCTAGTATCTAAAACCGCATTATTATCTTCTGGTGGTTCTGGATCATTTCCCTGATTATTACTATCATCATTTTTACCTACTGCACCGGGTGCAGGATTACCCTCATCATCATCTTTAGGTGGTTCTGGGTCTTTATCAGTTTCAAGTTTAGATACTCTACCATCAATGGCATCGATTTTTTTATTCATTGCTTCTAATTTTTCCATGATTTTTTCAGCAGCACTTTTATCGCCATTATTAGGTTTAGGTGGTTGTGCTGGTGGTTCAGTAGGTGGTTCTGTTGATTTAGTGATGGATTTTCCTAAAAGTTTTTCAAGAAAACTTTCACTAACAGAAACCCTACCTTCTTCATTTGCTTTTCCTGTTGGTTCAGCCATGATTTCACTTCCAGTTATATCTATTGATTTTTTAACATATTCATCATCATCTTCATACACTTCGAAATGGCAAAGTGGATGTGAAGGTTCATCTACAATACTAATACTGGATGGAGTCCATTCATTAATGTCTTTAAACTTTAATCTAGCCATTTAATGTATCCCCCTGTCCATTTGTTGAACAGTTTTTATTGGTGCAGATAATATACTGAAACCAGTGTATTTACCGTCACGTATTGCTTGTTGTATATCTTCTTTTAACACATCAACACTAGCGAATAATGTTCCTTTAGGTAATGTGTTACCCATCCATTCTGTTGGTGAATCGGTAATGTATAACTCCAATAGTTTTCCTACGTTCATTAGGCTGTGTTGTACATCCATTAGTACGCCATTACGTGCGATGATGAGTAGTGCTTTTCTAATTGTTTCTTCATCAAGTACGTCCCCAGCTTTATCAGGTATGTCTGGTACTAGTACTGGACCTTTAACAATCATATTTTATTTTACCCCCATTTTTGAGGTTTAATTTTTTATTTAAAAGATAGAAATTGGAGAGGAAAAAAAATTAATGGTAAGAAACATGAAAGTGATACGTGAAAATAAAACAGTTAATATTAATTTTTTCCTCTTCAAAATACACTGTAACGAATTAAACAAAATATTATATAAATCAACTAACCAAATACAATATTGTAAGGAAGTGAAAAAAGTGACAGTTTCATTAGTATGGTATACACTAGAAGGCATTGGCAAAGAAAAATTTAAAGAAATTTATTCTGAATACAAACAAGAAGTTGGAAAAATCGGTGAAATTTCACTTGATGTAACCATTGACAATCTATCCGAACAGGAAGAAGACACCATTTATTTTGAATTTCAACATGATTTCAAACATAGTACTAAAATTAGAGGCAATCTCATTGAATATCCTTACTCACATGAAGCTAAATTTTGGACAATATTCACTCAAAATAAAAATTATTTGTTAATTAGTGGTAAAGAAGAATCCATAAAGTTTTTAGTTGGAAAATTAGTAAAAATATGTTCTGATGAACATATAAACCAAGGAGAAATGAGACAAATACTAATCAAACCTATGGAATTAACCCCAGAACATATGGCAAAAATAATAAATAAAGATGCAATTTCTGTTAATACACGTTGGTTCAATGATCTAGGTGAAAGAGAAACGACTGCAGGACTTTATGGAAATTTAGAAGATGAACATGGAAACCGCAGCCCATACTATGATAAATTTTTAAAAGAAGCAAAAAATTCACCTTATATCAACTTCTTATCTGAAACATTAGGATACAATATTGGGATTAGTACACAAAAATTTTCTTCAAACAAAAAAGAAGCAACCTACGAAAGTTTTGTAGACTATTTTAAAGATATTATTCTCGCTGAAATTAATCTCTAAAAGCCAATTCTAAGTTATTTTTTATATAATCAATAGAATTAATATCATTTTCTACGGAAAAATTCATTTCAATTTTTCCATTTTCTTTAAAGTTTACTTTTAAGTTATCTGAATAAAAGGAGTCTCCAATAATGTTTCTAAAATTGTTAAAATATTGAAATTTATCGGATGAAAAATTTATCTCAATATTATTTGAAGCAGAGTTTATAGTAGTTATTTTATCTAGTTTGCTTAATATATCAAACTGAGCATTAATATATTTTTCAAAATTCTTAAACTTAAAAGTGAAATAATGACTATAATATAAATCAAGTTTTCTTTTTTTCTCATTAACTGTAATTGTAATATCAAAAGGAATATCTCGTTTATTAAAAGATAATCTTAAAGAATATGGTTTTATCTCTTTAATAAAGTTATGTTCCTCTGAAAAAATTTCAATAAACTCATTAAAAACATAGTCAAGTTCTTCTTGAGAAGTATAATGTTTAAATACAGATGATTGAATATTTGTCTCCCTATTCAAAAATGATCTAATTGGTTTGTTGATATAATTTTTAAATAAATTAATTTTATAGGGTAAAATCCATTCCATAAACTGGATAACCATAAATAACAACCCCATAATTGAAAGTAGATTATATATTAAACTTAAAGTATTCCATATATTATTCAAAAATACTGATATATCGAACATGTTTCTCAACTCATCAATGTTTCAAACATTATTATATTAAATAGTATTATGTTAAGATTAAGTAAGAGAGCATTTGAAAAGTAAAAATTATAATATTAACTTAGAATGCTCTGGGTGTTTTTCAATATATAATTTTAATAATCTAAATGATTCATCAAGAAAATTTTCATTAGGTTTACTGAAAAATCCCTCATTGTATTTAACATATACTGAATTTTTACCACCATTTTTAATTTTTTCAATCATTATATTTTCAATGTCTGGAACTATCAACTCTAAAATACCTAATGGTAATGGCACATCATTAACATTCATCATTTCACGATAATGTTTTTTTAAATAATCTTCATTAATTCTTATAGGGTTTCCCATAATAATTCCACACAATTGTTATAATATAAAATTTGTTTTATAGACTATATAAAATTATATAATAACTTTAAGTTTTACTTTATGAGAAACATAATCAATATCTATTATTTTTAACTTTGTATGCCTGTCCAAAATAAATTCCATTTCAGGAGCATATTTTTTCCCTGCTTTTGGTGAAATATACACACCACGTGTTCCTTTTGGTGCTAAAATTGTAAATTCCCATTTTTGTTTTTTATATTTCTTCTGGAAATATCTTAATCCTTCTTTAGATATGGATACTGAATTATAAGAATCCCATTCAATTATGTTACCAATTTGAGGATCATTTCCTAAAAATAAATCTTCTTGTTGTCTGTAGAATACCATGTCTTTTTTAGTATAACTATTTCTCATCAATTTTTCCATTTGTTGGAGACTTATTTTAGCTTCTCTCATAAGCATGGGAATATAATAATTTAAAACATTTTTATCTTTTAAAAGTAATTTTTCTAATTTTTTATAATCAAATCCACAATTTGCAAATATTCTAAGTTTTTTATCGAGAGGAGTATTTGCCCATCTATCAATGATATTATCAAATTTTGAAGTTTTAGTAACATCTTTAGAGAAATAATCTGAGATTTGTTCCTTATTTGGCAACATCCCCTTTTTAGTAATTCCTTTAAAACGTTTATATCTCTTTACATTATTTTTTCTTTTTGGTTTAGACTTTTGATTTTTTGGTTTTATTTTGTCATAGATCTTCTTACTAACATTTTTAATTTTTGAAGATAAATTTTTAGTATTATGTGATATAGTTGTCTTGATTGTTTCTATTGGTTTTACTTTTACTCCTTCACCAAATGGATTTTTGCGTTGATTATTTGATGAGTTTAAGTATGAGGTTTGAGGTATATTGAAGACTGTTTGTTTTTGACCTAACCTTTCAGGTCTGCGATTTGTGTATCTTAACCAACATCTGCAATTGGCAACATTTTCAGCACCAGCATATAAATCTCCAGGATACATTGCTTGAGCATGATAATGACCGTAAATGTCAAAGTATTCATCAATGGGTACTGGTGCAATAAGTTTAGCACGGTGCCATGCTCTTACTTTACCTTTACCTTGACCATTCATCCACACTTTATATGAGTATCCTTCATTTAAAGCATTAATAAAACTAATATTAGATTCATTAGTATGTACACTATCTTTAATAATATTTTTAATTCTTGCTTTAGCAGTATCTTGATATTTTTCATGCAATGCTTTTCTTGTTTGTGCTTCACTTAAACCATTATGTACTCCACTTCTGAGTTCAGATTCTATTTTTCTCTCTAATTTAATTGCTTCAGTGTTGATACGATTAGTTAATATTTTAGTGTATCTTTCAGAATTTAGTTCTACAGCACGATTAACATATTTATCATTTTGATGATGTATACGCTTACGCTCATTTTCTAAAGTTGAAGTCATTAACTTTTCGATAGTAGAATCAATATTTTTTATAGCATTTGCATTTCCATATACTGCATCATCAATTATGGAATTAATAATCTTATCCTGCAAGGAATGTGCATTATGTATGGCTTTGTTTTGATTTTTATACTTGTAGGTTAAGTGAATGTTGTCTTTGATTACATATAGTTCATGTAATCTTTTGAGTTTACGAGCATATTCTAACCTTTGTTGATATGTATACACACTAATACACACTCCATTAATATTTTATGAATTTATGCTTTTAGATCTTCATCCAAATCAGCAATCAGACTATTTAATTTCCCTTCAGCATCCACCGGATCATCACCATACAGCACACTATCCAATGACTGATTATTCATAAACCTTGCATTATAATACTCATCACTTTCATCCATATGCAACTCAAATGATTCACCAAACCTGTTAATAAACTCACCTAATCTCATTGCACCATTCTGCAATAGTTTAATGCCCCTATCCAATACTTTATCCTCCTCATCAAAGTTACACGGAAGATATTCTATTTTATGATCATTAGTACTGAATTCATATTTGATGATGGTTTTGTTAATATAGTTAGCCATTCTTTTTTGAGCATTACCCACAGTACTTTTAGAATAATTTTTAAGCAACATTTCAGTACGGTTACTTGCAATACCGGATGATTTACTTTCACCTAATCTTTCACGTGGAACCCTATGAATCCTGTAAATTCTATCTGCCACACTTTCCGCTAATGCAAGGAAACTTCCTTCTTTTTTCTCCTCACCTATTTTATGCACATTAACATTGATTGGTGCATCACCATCACTAGGAACACACATCACCAATGCAGTTCCAGGTTCATTTGTAACAGTACTGAATTCAGTTTCAAGATCTCTTTCAAAATCATCCATACTGTAATCGTCTTTTTCCTCAATACTTCCCGTAACAGTAATCACATAGTTGGGAATTCCTTTAGCTTTAAAATGTCCTTGTTGATATTCAATTATTGCATTGTCTGTTAAAATAGCATCTAATTCACTTAAGTACTTGGGTTTACCATAAACCTTTGACTCATTACTTTTACCATTAAACCATAGTAATTCATTTGCAATTGCATCCCTGTTAATCTCCTCTTCAAAGACTCCGGTGGATTTATTCAACCTTTGAGCATTCATTGGATCATATAGTTTGAAGTATGATTTTTGATTACCGATTTTTTGAACAACACGTTTTTTATCACGGCACATACGAAGATACAGTGAAGGAATATGATTCACACTTTTAAATACAGATCCTTCACGCAATATCTCCAATCCTGCAAAACCATAAGTTTCCAAGTCATTTAAGAATGACTCACATTCCTCATCAAATTGAAAATCATTCAAGAATTCTTCAAGTTCAACAGGTATTTCCATTCCTTCTTTACTGATAATCTTTTTACCACTGTAGATTGCATCTTCACATTTTACGGTAATACAAATATCATGTAATCCTGATATGTCTCTTAATTTTTCTAATTGGAATGGGTTGAATGGTGGTTCTATGGCTTCATCACCATAGTTCATGTCCTCTTCACTTAACTCTTGACTTTTCACATCATATTCATTGAGTACGCTTTTGATTACAGCATCTTTAAGAAATGTGCTTGTTACAATTTTAACCATAATTTAATCATCTCTTTTTACGTTTTCTTAATTGGAATCCTTTTTTACGAGGTCCTAATATTCCTCCACGCCACATGTCGGGACAATGATCGTCAACTTTTAATGGTTTATCCTCACCACGTTGTTGAGCTTTAGTATCCCAACAATAAGATTGGGCTTGAGTAATACTATGTTTGCATTTTGAATTTATGAAAAAATGATTTGTAGCAAATAAATTTTGAATAGTGGTGATGTCTTCAAAGGTATCTGGAGCATAAGTTTTCACTTTCATTTTTATTCTTTTGTCTTTTTTAGCAGCTGCTTTTAAACTGGCAGCATCATGAGGTAGGAAAATAGTATTGTTTTTATTAAGATGGTGTTTGTCTTGGAGTTTAACTAAATCATCTACTCTATCATTATCTGATTGAGTTACACCTTTAGTTTCAGCATCGTAATATGTTTCATCCATCAAGTAATAGGTATTCCCATTGATTATGTCTTTTTTATAACCTATTACTCCAAATGTTGTGACTGTACTGACTCCATAATCACATGTAATATTCATATCATCCACTTTAACAGGAGAATTATACACATGCACTTCCTCATCGAACATGTCATAGATTGCTCCTTCAGCAATTACCCATTGACCTAAAATATTCCTTTTATAAAACAAAGGATTTTTCTTGTTAACTCTGATTAGTTCATCAACATATTGTTTTGGAAGGTTCGGGTTATCTTCCAATAAGAATTTCCATACTTTAACAGTACCTGCTTGGAGTAATTCTTTATTGTTAATGTAATCAGTGTAGAGAAAATGGTAAGGACTTAACGGGTTCATGTTAAGGAACATTTTTGCTCCAGGTAAACTACATCTACTTATTGCCATTTCAATTGTAGATTTTGGGTTACGTGTAACCTCATCACCGTACCATCCTCCAACTGTCATTCCGGCAACAACATCAGTAGCTCCTTCATCATTAAAACCCATAAGATAAATTGTTTTATCTTCAACTTCCAGGATATTTTCATACCTATCATGATGATACCAAATATCCTCAGTATTTAGCATTTTAAAAAAATTAGTCAATACATTCCTTTTTAATGTAGTGATTGTTTTACCGCTCATTAAAAATTCATCATGAGGACTTTCACATAAAAATTTTAACCATCTGGCACTACAAGTTACTGTTTTACTAGATCTAACCGCACCTTCAGCAATGTTAATCCAAGCATCACTATTATTGAAAAAATCTTTACTTTTGGGACTTGTTTCTCCCCAGTTCCAATATTGTTTATTACTTGAAAGCATCAGCCAACCTTTTTAATCCGTTATGTTCAACTACTGATTTATTATTGTCAGTAGACATTCCCATGATTAAACGTAATTCTTTCATGAGAATAGCTTTATTCTCACTATTACGTTTTAACGCTAAAATTTTCTTATCCTCTTCAACATCAGATTTTTTTATAGATTCTCTTTCATCATCAAGATCATCAATTTGTTCAATAAGAGTTCGGACCTGGTTGCCAAAAGCATCATCAACAAGAACTTTATTATCTTTTCTTAATTTTTCAATATATTGTAAATCAAAGAAATCACACCTTTGTTTCCAGTTCCATCTTTTAGACCAATATTCTATATTAGATTTTGATGTGGGTTTTATAGCAGTGTCTGGTAGTTCTTGGTAGCGTTTTTTTAACCATTTTTCGAATTTAGAATAGGACATTCTAGGTTTTGGTAGATATAGGTATTGTGTGAATACTTCAAATGCTCTTACTGATTCGGTGTTGTCTTTTTCATCAGTTTGTCGTTCTTCCCAGTTTGTTGTCATTTTAAATCAACTTTATTAATTCTGTTACGAGAAATACTGACATTCCACTGAATAATGTGATTAAAACACCCACTAACCATTTCAGGATTGTGAATGTATTGTTTAATTCGGCTATTTCAATTGCAAGACGGTCTTGTGTACAGTCTAATTTTTTTAGGGTTTCCTCAAGTTTATCGTTCTGTTTGAAGATTGTTTTGACTTTTTCCTCATTGCTTGTGAGTCTTTTTTCTATGTTGATGAATTGTTCTTCACGTACACACTCATGGTTTTCTAGAGTCATGGATATGCTGTACTCCTAATTTTATTTTTTTTTCATGTTTTTTCGATTTCGTCGTGTTCTGTTTGTTTATTGATTGTGATGTTTGAGTCTTTGCTGAGGTATCCTACTAGTCCTGATACTATTGCTAGTGCTATTTGTTCGTAGTGGTATGTCATTGCACAGATTGCGCCGAGTATTAGTCCTATTATGAGTATTGTTTTGTTATCGAATTCCATTGTTTTATTTTCTCCTTTTCTATTTTTTTTGTTGTTTTGTTCAGTTTTTTTAATATTTTATTAAACACGATTTTCTAAAGTCCCGTGTTTTTATAAAATAAGATTGAATGAAATAATATGTTTTAGTGTTTTTTGTTGAACGGTTCTGAATATTAAGAAAAATGGTAGGCGAATAATAAAATTGAATGAGATGGGATAAAAAAAATCATATTTTCTAACTTTTTACCTACACATCTTAAATAAAAAGAAGAAGAAGTATAAACCTTGATTAAAACATATAAACATCCTATTTTTTCAAACAATGAAAAAATGGTTATTGTATATTTTCCCTTTTTTTTTATAATATATTTTTAAACTAAAATTTTAATATAATCTCAATTGGAGATCTATTTTTTTTTAAGGAGGAAAAAGAATGGCGGAGACTTTTAACAATCATTTTTTTCCCTAAATTTCATAATATACAAAATGTCCAAGGTTAAATAGTATTTTTTTTACATTTATAAACCAGAATATATTCTCTTTTTTTTACAAACGACTAATTTCATAAAGTATTAATCCACATGTTCGACAATAGATTAATTTATGATGAGTATCATAGAGTATCTCCTTGTGTTCATCGCATTCAGGGCATCGCAAACCTGAAACATGTTTATGCTGATACTCATAACCCATCATTAAAATACACAATCCATTTTTTTCACCATATGAAAATAAAATATATAAATGCCTTATAAAAGTATATACTCCCCCCCTTCAATAGTACACTGTAACGAAAAAGAAAAAAATAGTAAAATAAAAAAGATTAAGTTTATTTTAAATAATCTTTTTTATCTGAATAATTATATTCGATTTTATTATCACATATGAAACTAATTGCTTGATTCATATGTCCTTTAGTATATTCATCTAAAAATAACTGAAGATTATCTACAGAAATAGTATTTTCATAATTTGTAGAACCCCAATCCATATCATCAAATAACTTTTGAGCATCCCACCCATGATCATGAAAAGATATTAAACCTAAAGCATCTCTGGCCGTTAATCTTAAAATTTTTCCAGTGCTTGGTTGTTTAAAATAACTTTCTTCATAATCATGATATTTGCTTTTTTGAGGATTAAAATGATACTCCCATTGATTATTTCTAGTAATCTTTTTTTTAATTGAAGTAAATAATCCCATTAGTAATTACTCTCCATTTATCCATTTTTATTTTGCAGGTAATTTTAATCTCCTGCGTTCCCTTAATATAGCTTTATGTTCCTCTTCAAAATTATTTTTTGGTGTTCCGTGTAAATAACCACTACCCAGACCCCAGTAGTCATCTGTTTTACTATGGTTTTTACGGTGTTTACGTACACGTTTTTCAGTATGTTCAAGATCACTATTTCCTCTACATTTTGGGCTACAATATTTTGTAGCATTTTGGAATTTGATAAAAAGTGATCCACAGTATTTACATTTGGTTACCCAGAATATTGTTTGTGGATCATTTTTTATTTTTTTCAGCAACATCACATTTTTTTCATATAAAAGGGGATGTTCAACTTAAGAATATTTATTTAATAAAAATTCTTTTTTATGTTCAAGTATATATTCTATTGCAACATTCTTAAATACTTTTAAAGGGATTTTCACATTCATATCCGGTATATGGAAATATTTCTTATTAGGATTGTAATGTGATTCATCAATTAACAGGTGAATATAATCTTCAACCCTAAAAATATTTAATTTATCGTAATCAGGTATACTTTCATTACATGCAATCATTATTTCACGTGTAAGTTCATGTCTTAATTCATGCTTACCATTGAATTTACAATCAACAAACTTAACCATTTATACCATTTCCTCCTCAAATAATTCACAATCAGTCAAACCACCACAAGGATTAACATCCTTACTTTTCTTTTTGCAACATAACTCCCAACTTTTAAAATTGGGATCTGTCGGTACACTAAATTTATGCCTGCATTGGCTGCAAACATGCGCTTCTTTTATCATACACTATTCACCTTTTCCTTGAATTCTTTCCATTGTTCATGTGTGAAGTAGTAAATTATTGATGGTGTTTCCAACACTATTTTATTTCTGCAACTTTTTCTTTCACCAGAATATTTTCGAACATCAAAAGAATCTATCCATTTACCATTATAAACCATAATTCCCATTTACCCTAATGTAACATCTACATTCTCTTTAATCCATTTAACATACTTATCATTGCCTTTGCCTTTTTCCAAATCCTCGATAATCTCAAGCATAACCAACTTAAACTTGGTTAAATCATAACGAAGATTCATAACTTCCTCATGTGATTTATTCAATAAGTCAAGAACTTCCTCATGCTGTAAAATCTTATCGTCTTCGTAGAATCTTCCTAATTTCAAACTATACCTTTCCATTGTTAACATCCTCACATAAATAATTCTTTTTTCCAGCCTTCTCTTTTAACAAAATCATTCAAAATAGTACACCTAAGATGATTATCCAATTTACAAGGATACTCTTTATTATCAATATCTAAATTTTCACAATTCTTACAATCCTTACTAATCATA
>NZ_JAUNXI010000026.1 GCF_030539875.1 Methanobrevibacter sp. | reverse complement strand
CTTCTAGCTGTTGAAGAAATTTTTAAGGACTCTAAAAAAGGAGATAAAGCTTCTGGCGAAGCTATGGATAAAATATTTGGAACTACTGATCCTATTGAAGTTTCTAAAATTATACTTGAAAAAGGCACTGTTCAATTAACTGCTGAGCAAAAGCGAAAAATGCAAGAAGATAAAAGGAAGCTGGTTATTAATAAAATAGCTAAAGAAGCAGTTAATCCCCAAAATGGTTTACCACATCCCGTTCAAAGAATTGAAAATGCATGTGAAGAGGCAAAAGTTAAATTTGACCCTTTCACATCTGTTGACCAGCAGGTACAAACAGCATTAAAGGCCATTAAACCGCTTATTCCAATCAGGTTTGAAAAAGTTAAAATGGCTGTTAGACTTCCAGGTGCTGCTGCCGGAAGCGCTTATTCTGTTATTCATGGATTTGGTGAAATTATTAATGAAGAATGGCAACAGGATGGTTCATGGATTGGTATTATTGAAATGTCCGGTGGTCTTCAAAATTCTTTTGTTGCAAAAATGGCTGAGATTTCAGGCGGAGAAGCAGAAACTAAAGCCATTAAATAATTAGGTTAATGGGATTATTATGATATATGTGGAAAATAAAGATTTAGTTATTCCCGGTCAGATATTGGCTGATGATGAATTCTATTCTGGAAGGGGTACCTTTAAAGAGAATGGTAAAGTTTGTTCTTCTTTAATGGGACTTGTTTCTTTGAGGAATAAAAAGATTAGAGTTATTCCTCTCAAAAGCAAATATGTTCCTAAGAAAGGAGATGTTGTAATAGGTAAGATTGACGATGTCAGATTCTCAATGTGGAATGTAGACATTAATTCACCTTATTCTGGAATTTTACCTGCTTTTGAAGTGTTTGGTCGTGAGAAAAAAGAACTCAATAAAGTTTATGATATTGGGGACGTTCTATTTTTAAGGGTTGTCGATGTTGATGAAATCAAAAAGGCAAAACTTGGTTTGAAAGGAAGAGGAATGGGTAAATTCAAAGGAGGAATCATTGTAGATATTGCTCCAACCAAAGTTCCTAGACTGATTGGTAAAAAAGGTTCTATGATCAACATGATTAAAGATAAAACTCATTGTAAAATTGTTGTTGGTCAAAACGGTCTTGTTTGGGTAAAAGGTGACAAGGACATGGAACAACTTACCAAAAGCATAATTCATTTAATTGAAGCCGAAGCCCATACTTCCGGGTTAACAAATAAGATTAAAAATAAATTGTACCTGGCTATTGATGGTGAATTGCCTCCTGAAGAGGAAGAAAATGAGTTTGTTTTAGAAAAACCTAAACTTCAAAATTTTAAGGAAGAATTGGAAGAAGAAGAACGTGAAGCAGAAGAAAAAAAAGACAGAGGAGATAAACCTAATATTGCTGAGGTTATCGAAGAATTAAAAAGAAAAAATAAAAATAAAAAAGATGGCGGATTATCCTATGGCGATAGCTCAAATAGCTCTTTTATATTAAATAAAAAATAATTCTTCGCATATTGAGAGGTTGATATAATGTCAGAATTTATAAGAAATGACGGTAGGAAGTTTGATGAATTGCGCCCAGTTAAAATTGAAGCCGGTGTACTTGAACGTGCAGACGGTTCAGCTTACTTGGAATTTGGGGGAAATAAAATTTTAGCTGCTGTTTATGGTCCTAGAGAATCATATATTAGAAGATTACTTGAACCTAATACTGGAGTAATAAGATGCAGGTATAACATGGCTCCATTTTCAGTAGATGATAGAAAAAGACCTGGACCGGACAGGAGATCATCTGAAATTTCTAAAATTACAGCTGATGCATTAAGGCCGGCCTTATTATTGGAAAATTATCCTCGTTCAATGATTGATGTTTATATAGAAGTAATCGAAGCTGAAGGCGGAACCCGTTGTGCAGGAATTACTGCAGCTTCCGTTGCACTTGTTGATGCAGGAATTCCTATGAAGGATATTGTTGTGGGATGTGCTGCAGGTAAAGTTGATGGGGAAGTTGTCATTGATTTATCTGAATATGAAGATAAAGAAGGTGAAGCTGATGTTCCTGTAGCCATAATGCCTAGAACTGGTGAAATTACTTTATTGCAAAGTGACGGTAATTTAACTGAAGAAGAATTCCAGAAAGCTATTGATTTGGCTATTGACGGTTGTCTTAAAGTTAGTGAAATTCAAAAAGAAGCTTTAATGAATAAATATTCTACAGAATAGTGAGTGGATAATATGGATATAATACCGGAAATTACAAGACAAAGTATTGCTGACCTTATCGAAAATGATAAAAGAGAAGATGGCAGGTCTTTAACTGAATATAGGGATATTTCTATTGAAACTGATGTTATTTCTAAAGCTGAAGGTTCTGCTCGCGTAAAACTTGGCGGAACTCAAGTTATTGTTGGAATTAAACCACAAATCGGATCTCCATTCCCAGATACTCCTGATTTAGGGGTTTTAATGGCAAATTGTGAAATGTTGCCTATGGCGGATCCTACATTTGAACCTGGACCACCTAGTGAAGACTCAATAGAACTTGCACGTGTAGTTGATAGGGGTATTCGTGAAAGCGAATTAATAGATTTGGACAAACTATGTATTGAAGAGGGAAAACACGTTTGGATGTTGTTCGTTGATTTGCATATTATTGATAATTGCGGAAATCTTTTTGATGCATGCGAATTGGCTGTTATGGCTGCTCTTAAATCTACTAAATTGCCTGTTGCAAGTATTGTTGATGATGAAGTTGTTCTTAGTGAAGATGAAACTTTTGATTTGCCAATTAACAATGAGTTGGCTTTATGCACCTTTGTTAAAATTGCAGACAAAATGGTTATCGACCCAACTTTAGATGAAGAAAGAGTTGCTAGCGCACGTTTAAATGTTGGTGTTACTAAAGACGGCCATATTTGCTCAATGCAAAAAGGTGGAAAAGAACCATTGGCAAAAGACGATATCTTATACTGTGTAAATACTGCAGTTAGTAAAGTAAAAGAGTTAATAGAAAATCTTTAAATGTCTTCCGGACGGTTAAGATTTCTAAATTCTTTTTTTTCTATTTTTTCATTATCAATTAAAACAAATTTCGTTTCTACTTTTTCTATCAGTCCTTTGATGTGCAGGGTATCTTCATCTACTAATTTTTCAATTTCAGAAATAATATTTTTATTGTAAATGGAATGAAGAGGTTCTGATGTTTTTAATTTATTTTTTTCATCGTGATATGGAACAATGGCCTGATAATCGTTGTCTATTTGTGAGAATATAGTGGCGATATAGTTTGGTGAAACAAATGGACTATCACAAGGCAGAATCAATCCATATTCTCCTTTAATTTGTGAAAGGCCGGTCATAATTCCAGGCATTGGCCCTTTATTTTTAATTTTATCTTCTAAAAATGTTATTGTATATGCGTAGTCATCGGGGTTAATGAATTTTTTATATTTGTCAATCCTGTCTCTGTCATTTAAAACGATTATGGCTTCATCAATATGATGGTTTAAAGTGGAAAGGATGTGTTTTATCATAGGTTTATTTCGAATAATCATTGATCCTTTATCCCGACCCATTCTTCTGCTCTGACCTCCACATAAAATGATGCAGGATTTAATATTTTCATTATTAGCTTCACTGCTCATATTGAATCGCCGTCTGTCTACTCGGTTACGTATACGCTTGCATCTTTATCAAAGGGATTGGTGCGTATCATCAATGCAATCATATAAGGATAATTCTTGTTAAGATATTTCAGATAGTAAATCCACTCACGGATTAATATATTATAAACCCTGTCCATATCCACATTCAAATGTTGAAAATCACTTTCATTTACCAAAGCCAAATCTTTTCTGTGTTCTAATTCTTCATCCAAATGAAGAATGGAATTCATCAAGTTAGTAAATTCCTCTTTTTCAAGCAGATTCGGATTGTTTATTAAATTTATAATAAACTCTCTTTTATCAGCAAGCAAATCTCTTAAATTCTCAAGGAATTCTTCCCTATTTTCTGAAGCGACATCAGCTAAAAAGTTGATATGTGAACTTTTAAGTTCATTGAGTTTATTTTCATAGTCCTTATCAGTCCATGTTTTGATTGTTTTTAAATTTTCAGTAGTGGTTTTATACTTGTTTACCTCATTTAACTGGCTTATCAATTCATTGCCGACCTCAGAAAAGAAAGTGCTCATAAGCATGTCCAATTTTTCAAACACTGCTTCTTTTTCCTTTTTTTCAATAATCTCTTCAAGTAAAAATGCTACAATAAGTATGTCCACAGGAATAAAACCTAAATGTGTCCATACATATGATATGATATGCTCTCCGTCTCCCAATACAAGGTAATTTGATCCGTATATAATAATTATTAATATTACCATTAAAATTGAAAATTTTATTTTCCAACGTTTATGATCATCCATTTTATAATCTCCAAATAATATTTATCTTTTCTTAGCAGTGATGATGGCTATCGGGTTTTCGCTAATCATTAAAACTCCACGATCGAGAACTCTTCCATTTGAAACATTGATTTCCATTATTTTCGGATTATATCCTAAATCTTTGAGTTTATTTATGGCTTCAACTTTAGTATCGACTAAAATGGCTGTAATAATTATTCTGCCTTTTGAGTTAAGATTTCCATGAATTATCTCTAAGATATTTTCAAGCTCCTGACCGCTGCCCCCCACAACAGCTATGTCAATATCTTCAATATCTTTCAGGGCATTTGCCCCGTCATCATTAATTAATGTAACATTGTCTCCAAGACCAAACTTTTTAAGGTTTTTTGAAGTCATGCCGATAGCTTCGTGATTCTTATCGATAGATATTACTTCACCTGCTCTTTGGGCAAATTCACAGGTAATCCCTCCGGTTCCGCATCCGCAATCCACAACTTTGTCTTCTGATGTTACTCCAGATTTATAAAGAATTATGGCTCTGATAGCTTCTTTTGTAGGTCCCGGCACATCACAGGATTTGATAAAATCCTTATCTTCTAACATTTATTCCCACCTTTCAAATAAATTATTTTCAACTTTTAAAGAGTCTAAAATTTTTCCAACAATAAAATCAATCTGGTCATCAATCGTTTTAGGATTTGAATAAAAACCGGGCATTGCAGGTAAAATCGTAGCTCCTTCTTGTGATAAAGTCAGCATGTTTTTTAAATGAACGCTTCTGAGAGGAGTTTCACGGGGAACAATGATGGTAGGTCTTTTTTCTTTTAAACTAACATCTGCCACCCGTGTTATGGTGTTTGACCCATATCCATGAGCTATTGAAGATAAAGTTTTCATCGTACACGGCACTATAACTAAACCGTCGGTTTTAAATGAACCGCTATTTATGGAAGCGGTCAGGTCATGAAAATTATAATAGTTATCTGCTAAGTTAATTACATCTTCTGCTGAGTAATCTGTTTCTGATTCTATAACGACCTTGCCCAAATCGCTAATTACTAATGAAGTTTCAATATTTAGTTCTTTAAGGGATTCAAGCAGTCTTATTCCATATATTGCTCCACTTGCTCCTGTAATTCCAACAACAATCATATTTTTTTCCTCTAAATTAATTTAATTTGGTCATAATGAATTCCATGGAATTTTTCTCTATCAATTTCCGGCAATTCAAGATAATTTTCTAATTTGAACTTTTCAAACAGGGATTTTTTGCTGTCCTCCACATAAACGCTGATGTCAGGTATATTAAATCTTGCTTTACTCAATGCTCCTATTATATTTGAAATCTCAGTTAACGGGTATAATTTTCCATCTAAGTTGACCTGAGTTTTCATTTCATCAAAACGAGGATATTCAGCAATATTTATGTAAACATAATCTTTGTCAAGATTATAATCTTCGGCAATTTCTTCTTCAACCTTTCTTAATTCATCTGCCTCGATTCTATACATTTTTTCAGGATACTTGAAATTATTTAACCTGATTGTTTTGACTCTCTTCATTATTTGTCTTGTATCCAGTCTGTGCATAATGTCATTTGCAAATTCATTATCGCAGTGTCTGAATATCCCAATAATGTCTGCGTCATCATACTTGTAAATGTCTTTCTCATTGATTATTTTTTCATCAATTATTCTTTTAAGCGCTCTTCTAAACATCGAGTTGACAATTCTGGTTGTATGGTGCTGATAAACGCTTGGATACATGAAATATCTAGAAACAAGAGCTCCTTCAGCAGCTTGAACACCTTTGATATCCAATATCAGCCCATCCTCTAATTTTAAATTGGATATGATTCTTTCATAGTCTATAATTCCGTAGGCAACTCCTGTGTTGTGAGAATCTCTTAAAAGATAATCCATTCTGTCCACATCAAGTTCACCAGAAACAATCGGACCCAAATATCCTTTTCCATTAATAATGTCTGCAATTTCATTAACATTAAATTTTTCTTCGAGCAGATCCCTCATAGGAGTCTTGGTAATGACATGCTTTGTTAATTCTTCATGGGGAACAGACAATACTCCTTCAGAGACATGTGAAAATGGACCATGGCCAATATCATGCAATAATGCTGAGGTTCTAATTAATTCGATTTCTTCTTTTTCAAGTTCAAGTTCTTCAGCAAGTTTTGACCCTAAGTTCATTGTTCCAATCGAATGTTCGAATCGGGTATGTGTTGCTCCCGGATAAATTAAACTTATTAGGCCTAACTGCTTAATCCGCCTTAAACGCTGAAACTGAGGCATGTCCATTATTTTTACTTCGAAGTAATTTAGATTAATATCTCCATAGACGCTATCTCTGATGAATTTCTTTTTTTCACCTATCATTTTATCAGCCCGTATATGTGTATATTCTATTGGAATTGTTTTTGTCAACCACTGTTTCTATGTCTGGATTTGTTGTATTGGTGGTTGTATTGTTGGTGAGGGTATTGTTATTGGTTTTTATTTTTGGTTTGATTGTTGGAACTTTATTGATGTAGTTTGGTTCAAATGAATCATCTTCAATAGGAATTAGCTTATATGAATCTGTTGTGCCTTTATCTGTTAGACTAGCAAATGCAGAACTAATGCCGAATGCAAGAAGTGCAATGATTAAAAATACTATTAATTTTGCTTTTACTGAGTCTTTCATAATAACACTTTCTTTTAATTCTAATTTGTACTATTATTATTTATTTTAAAAGCTAATATTTAATGTTTTCTTAAAATATTAAATTTTAATCTTATTATTCCATTGATTTAAGGTGAAATTATATTATTTTTAGAAATTGTGGGTGTTTTGTTATTATTTTTTTGGGGGTGCCTTTTTTATTGATGGTTGCTGTTTTCAAAAGATTTATATATGATGATATTCTAATCATTATCTATCGGAATATTACTTCCGACATAGTATTTCCGATGAATTTGATTTTAATAATTATTTATAATTTAATTTAAGAGTTGATAAAATGGTCATGTTTAATGGTGGTGATACTGCATGGGTTCTCGTTTGTACACTTCTCGTACTTTTAATGAGCATTCCTGCAGTAGCATTTTTTTATGGAGGATTAAGCAAACGTAAAAATGTTTTAAATACAATTTTTTTAACATTTATTGCTTTTTCAATTGTTAGTATAATTTGGGTTGTATTTGGTTACCAGTTTGCATTTGGAGCTGACGTTTATGGATTAATAGGATCTCCAACCAATTTCTTCTTACAGGGAATTGGGCTTGACGACTTAACAGGAACTATACCTACATTATTATTTGTCATGTTCCAGTGTGCATTTGCAGGAATAACATGTACAATCATGTCCGGTGCTTTAGTTGGAAGAATGAAAACAAAAGCTTGGGTAATCTTTACAATATTGTGGATCTGTCTTGTTTATGTCCCTATTGCCCATTGGGTATGGGGAGGAGGATGGTTAATGCAGATGGGAGCACTTGATTTTGCAGGAGGTGCTGTAGTTCATATTAACTCCGGTATTTCTGCATTGGCTGTTGCATTAGTATTAGGAAAAAGAAAAAACCCTTCATTAATTCCTCACAACTTAGGATATGCAGTTTTAGGTGCAGCATTACTTTGGTTTGGATGGATGGGATTCAACGGAGGATCCGGTCTTGCAGCAAACGGACTTGCAGCTAATGCAATTATAGTCTCAAATGTTGCAGCTGCAATGGGTCTTATTGTTTGGACAGTAATTGATACACTTACAATAGGAAAACCTACTGTGTTAGGTGCAATTTCCGGTGCAATTGCAGGTCTCGTTGGTATTACTCCTGCAGCAGGATTTGTTGATGTATTTGGAGCATTAATTATTGGTGCTGTAGCTCCAATCGTATCATACTTCGCGATTAACTATCTAAAACCAAAACTCGGTTATGATGACGCATTAGATGCATGGGGCATTCACGGAATGTCCGGTGTATGGGGAGCAATAGCTACAGGTATATTTGCACTTCCAGCAATCAATGGTGCTGCAGGTTTAATTGCAGGTAATGCAAACCAAGTTGTAATACAAATAATAAGTGTAATAACCACTATAGCTTATGCATTCACAGTTAGCTACATACTTGCAAAAGTTTTAGATAAAACTATGGATGGTATAAGAGTTGATGAAGATGAAGAAATCGGAGGATTAGACTCCAACCTTCACAAAGAATCTGCATATAACTTTAATTCATAAAGGTGATTTTAATGAAACGTATTATTGCAATTATCAGACAGGAAAAATTTGAGGACGTTAAAAAAGAACTGTTAAAAGAAGGCTGTGAAGGCATGACAGTTTCTGAAGTTAAAGGAAGGGGAAGTCAAAGAGGAATTAAAGAGTCCTATAGAGGTTCAAACTTCTGCATTGATCTGATTCCAAAAACACGTGTGGAAATAGTTGTAAAAGATGAAAGTGTTGATTTAATCATTGACGCAATTATAAAAGGTGCCCGCACAGGAAATATAGGTGATGGAAAAATCTTCATACAGCCTGTTGAAAATGTAATCAGAATCAGGACAGGTGAAATGGGCGACGATGCAGTCTGATTTCCCATATGAATAAATAGAGTTCTAATCGCAAAAATACTCTCTAAGAAATAATTCTTCGGAATTATTTCTCTTTTTTTTAATGTCTGTCAAAAGAGGATTTCTCATGTAAATTTTTCTTTACAAGTTTATTTGATTTGCTGAACTTTTTTTTAAATTTCCAGTCATGTTAAATAATTGTTAGCGTCATATTATTAATCATGAGAAAACTTATGATAATGTTTTTATTGCTGGTTTTAGTCTCACCATGTTATTCAATAAATGCAGATGGGGATACTTTAAAAGGGCTTTACACTAGTCAAATGGATGAAAACGATTTTAAACAATTTGATTTTGTTTACATTAAAGTATATTCTGATTTGAATTATAGCGAAATTAAAAATATGATGGGGGAAGATTTTAAAAAGGGTGATTCGGATAATGATGGAATATTGTCCTTTGATGAGTTTAGTGATGCATTTAAACTGAATTATGGATATTATTTGGACATACTCAATCCTTATAATGAAACTTCAGATTATGATTTTTTTATGGATGTTGATTCAAACAATGATAATGTAATTGACTTTAATGAATTCTCTCAACATAGCTATATATTTGCTGAAGATTCTTTTTGGGAGGGCTATTCCATCGAAGAAATGTGTGACAGTGAATTTGCTAGAGCAGATAATAACGGCAATGAATATCTAAATTATAGGGAATTCAAACTAGTAATCTAATAATGATGTTAATAATCAATAACAACTCCCTGAATGTCAGAAAGTTCAACCCATGTTGTTATTCCTTTAATCTGATAGAGATATCCGTTAATGTATTCATAGGAAATGTTTTTATTGTCGCTGACTAAATGCACATTGTCTCCATTTATCTGATCAACTCTTTTTATGACTTCGCCATATTCATCAGACCGGGCAACTACGATATCTCCAATCTCAATATCATGGGTCTTATTTACTAAAGCGTATTGTCCGTCTTGCAGTGTAGGAAGCATGGATGTTCCGTTAACATAAACCTTAATTGGAATTTGGTCTGGTCCCAAACTTGAATCAATATTTATTTTGGAATTCTTAAGGCCGTAATCTCTGCAAAGGTTTGAAACGCCATTTTTTAAAGTTTCAACATTAGCTGTCGAATTGTTCATAACATTTAATGTGTAATTGCAAATTGCCTTGTTTAGGTTGTGTGTGTCAACATTGTCCAGTGTCTTAGTTTCAACGCTGATATTTTCCCCGTCAAGGTAAACGTTTACCGTATTTTCATTTAATAAAAAAATACCTGAAATCACAAAAATAATTATTATTATTGAAGCTAAAATGATTTTTTTAACCATTTCAATCACTCATCTAATATATTTAAATCCATATTAAGCAGTACTTTCATAGTTTCAATGTCGATTTGTCCGGGAGCAGTCACATCAGTTCCTGCAGCAAAAGTAATCGGAGAATTAAATTTTGATGCCATGACTCTTGTATAGCTTCCTAATTCTCCCATGGATATTGCAATCGTGTTTTCACAATGGGAAAGAACAGCCAGGATTGTTAAAGTGTCTTCAAGATTCTGTGGCATAAATGCAACCTTTGCAATATCTCCAAGTTCCTGCTCTTTTTCAACAATATAGGTTATTTCATTTAAATTAGGTGTTTTTTCAAAATCATGATAGGAGATAATTGTTGTAACTCCGGTGTCATGAATTTTATTTATGTATTCATCTTTACTTTGCAGTTCAATATCTACATAATCGACAATATCACAGCATTCATATAATATATTGAATCTTTCTTCTTCAGTTCCCCTAAAAGACCCGCCTTCACTTTGAATTCTATTTGTAGCTATTATAGGGAAGTTAATTTCATCAATTGCACTTTTAATTTCACTTATTTTAGGGTTTTCCAGAGCGTCAATTCTAAATTCTAAAATATCCGCGCCCTTGTCAATACAATCATTTGCTACTTCGATTACGTCCTTGCAATTTTTTTGAAAAATTGGAATTGCGATTTTTGTTTGTGAATACATCAATTAATACTATCCCTTTGCTATTAATTAAATTTTTTTAAAAATAAGTTGCTTGACTGATTGGGACATATTAAACAATTATTAAAACTTATTAATTATAAAAAATATAATTATATAACAATAAAATTTAATATTTTATTTATTTAAAAAATAAATTATACAAGGTGTTAATTTGAAAATTACAGCTATGGGCGCAGATATATCTGAAAATGATGTATCTTGTAGTGCTAAGCTAGTAGAAACTATTGAAAAAAACCTTTATAAAGTCAAAGAATTAGGTGCAAGAGATGTGGCACTTACAAACATCACAGGCGATGATGTTGTTGTAAGTGCATTTGTTGAAGATGAACTGCTTGAATCTATTAATAAAGGTATTATTGATGTTTTAAGAGAAAGTGCAGAAAACTTAGGAGATTTATCAGGAATATCATCAACTCCGCAGGGTGCCGGGGAAGGTGTTTCATATGCTGAAGCAGATATTAAGCAGGACATGTATCCTGACGCAATTGTTTTAGGATTTGATACTTATGGTGGAGAGCCGTTTGTTGCAGATGTTGCCAACTCAGCTATTGATGCTGCTAAGGGTATGAAAAATTTAACAGACATTTCCGATTATATTGAACCTAAAATAAGGAAAATCCCTGGTGTCGGATATGTTTCACCTGAAACTGATGATCCGGTTGTAGTGGCTACTGTTGAAAATATTGAATCTGTTGGAGTTATAGCCAGTGCAATGATTGGTGCAGCACTTGGAAATAAAAATGTTTATTTAGTTAAAAGAGGAACAACTTGCAATGTATTGCCCGGTAGTGTAATTTTTTCGGCCGTTGCATTTATGAATGGAAATGTAATAGATTTAGCCGTTCCATTTGAAAATAAAACTAGGATATTAAGATAGGAGATACGTATTATGATTTTATTAAATGAAGATACAAAATGTTTAGTTCAAGGAATAACAGGTAAACAGGGTTCCTTCCATACAGAACAAATGTTAAACTATAATACCAATATTGTTGCTGGAATAACCCCTGGAAAGGGTGGTCAAAAATTTTTAAACCAAGTTCCAATTTTTAATTCAATAAACGAGGCAAAAGAAGTTTGCGATATTAATGCTTCAATCATCTTTGTTCCTGCAAGATTTGCAAAAGATGCCGCATTTGAAGCAATAAGAAACTTGGATTTGGTTGTCATCATTTCTGAACACATACCTGTCCATGACAGTATGAAAATCATGGAATATGCAAAGCAAATGGGAACTACAGTTATCGGTCCAAACACTCCTGGAATCATATCTCCAGGTGTTGGAAAATTAGGTATTATGCCTACCCACATTTTTAAAGAAGGCAGGGTAGGGTTAATTTCAAGAAGCGGTACATTAACTTATGAAATTGCAAGCGAACTTACAAATGCAGGTATCGGTCAAAGTACTGCTGTAGGTATCGGAGGAGACCCGGTTACCGGGGATAATTATGTTGATATCTTAAAAAGATTTGAAAAGGATGATAATACTGATGCTGTTGTTTTAATTGGTGAAATTGGAGGAACTGCAGAAGAAAGAGCAGGAACATATATTGCAGAGGAAATGTCAAAACCTGTTGTATCTTACATAGCTGGAAGAACCGCACCGCCTGGAAAAAGAATGGGGCATGCAGGAGCGATTATTCAGGGAACTTCCGGCACTGTTGAAAGTAAAACCAAAGCTTTAAATGCAGCAGGTGTTGAAGTGGCTGTAAAACCGTCTGAAATTGTAGATTTACTTAAAAAGGTTATGTAATGTCAAATCAGGAAATCATTGATAAATTATTAAACGGTGAAATGAAACTTTACCAGGTTGACAGGGAAGTTTCAGCAAAGGACGCAACAGATATTAGAAGGGAATTCTTGGAACAAAAATATTCTATTAAATTAGATAATATTTCAAATTACACTCTTGACATGGAAAGGGCTTCAGCTAGAAATATTGAAAACTCCATTGGAGTATTGCAGCTTCCTATGGGGATTGCAGGACCTTTAAAAATCAATGGAGAATACTGCAAAAGGGAAGTATTTGTCCCGCTGGCCACTTCTGAAGGAGCGCTTGTAGCTTCAATTAACAGGGGAACATCAACCATTACTGCATCTGGAGGTGCAAATGCAAGGGTGACCTCTGATAATATGACCAGGGCACCGGCCATTAAATGTAAGGATGTAAATGATGCACTTAAAATCAAACAATGGTTTATTGATAATTTCAATGAACTAAAAGCCATTGCAGAAAGCACAACTTCTCATGGTAAACTAATTAAAATTGATCCTATTTTAATAGTCGGAAGCTATGTTTATCCGAGATTCGTATTTTCAACTGGAGACAGTATGGGGATGAATATGGTAACAATAGCTTCTGAGAAGATTCTGGATAAACTGGCACAAGAAACTAGCGCAACCCATATTGCATTAAGCGGTAATGTCTGTGTTGATAAAAAACCTGCTGCTATTAATGTTGTTGAAGGAAGAGGAAAAAGTGTTATAGCCGACGTACTAATTCCAAAAGCCATTGTTGAGAAGAAACTCAAAACCACAGCAGAAGCAATTGTTGAGGTAAACACTGCCAAAAACCTGATCGGTTCAGCAGCTGCCGGAAGTATGGCCTTCAATGCCCATTATGCAAATATGGTTGCAGCTTTATTTTTAGCGACAGGTCAGGACCCTGCACATGTTGCTGAAGGTTCATTAGGTATTACTACTGCAGAAAACAGAAATGGTGATTTGTACTTCTCAGTTAACTTGCCGGATTTGCCTGTGGCCACTGTTGGTGGCGGAACAGGTCTTGAAGTTGCTCATGAAGGATTGGAAATTCTTGGTGTTGCAGGTTCAGGTAAAGCACGTGAATTTGCAGAAATCGTTGCATGTACTGTTTTAGCAGGTGAGCTATCTCTTGTTGGAGCATTGGCTGCAGGACACCTTGCAAGAGCTCATCAGGAACTTGGGAGAGGATAATTTTGGATGATTTTATCGATGAACTGTATCCTGAAATCACCCTGGAAACTGATGATATTATAATGTCTTTATCTGTTAAAAAAGATTATTCTCAAATTGAAGATTTGGATTTGCGAAAAAAAGAGTTTATAAAAGATTTAAATGATTTTATAAAGGAATTTGAGCAAACCCAGGAATCCATGGAGTTTATGAGATATTTTGATGATTAGTGTTTTGAATCTATTTTTTCAAATACTTTTTTAACATTTACTTTTGTTTCAAAACACCCAGTTCTTTCAAGTAAGACTCCCTGAGGGCAAAAGTCAGACAATAGCATCATCATCTGATTTAAATCTTCATGACAAGCAACGCCGATTACTGCTTTGAATTTGCTTTCCATTACTATTTTTTTAACAAAACTGGATCCTGGAACAATATATAATTTATACCCAAGGGGTTCGGCTTTTTTCTTAATTACTCCAATTGAACATAATCCGCATTCAGTACAATTCAATCCTTCTTTTTGAAGTGTTGCAGGACAGTCTCTGTGTCTTAAACAATGAGGCAAAAAAATCAATGTTTTTTCAGCAGGAACTGACTTGAACTTTTCCTTGTTCAGTTCGTCTCTGACTTTAATTGCAATGTCATCAATTAAATATTCGTCAATCTTTAAAAGTTTTGCCAGTGACTTAAAAGGGAAATACATTGAATCAACGGCAAACAGCAGGAATCTTGGAAACTTGATTTGATTTTTTCTCGCTATTAAGATTCCTAAAATTAAAACCACAATAAATGAGATTACTATAAGAATAGCCAGAAAAACTACTAATTGTCCTAAAAATGTATAAAATGATTCAATAAACATATATTTCTACCTAAAAATCTTCTATTGTGAAATCATCAAATTCCTTATTTAATCTGATTCCAGTTTCTGTTTTTCTTATTTCAAGTCCTGACAAGCTATCGCAAGAACATAAAACATTTTGTTCAGGGTGTGTTCCGGGAATAATGTTGCAATTAAGGTTAACCTGACTTCCAATGGAAATAACAGTTTCTAAACGTTTGGTTGAAGGGTGGTTTTTGTTTAGAATAACGAGGGGGGATGATTCCTCACGGCTCAGATAAGCCTGTGAACGGATTGCCCTTTTATCTTTTTTAAAGTTGGATACGGCTATTATGTCATCAGATTCCAAAAATTGAACTATTTCTTCATTGTCCTGTGTTGCAATAAATAACATTTTATTTTCATATGCCACCTTAACAACACCGACCATTCCGGTTTCTCCTTCAAGAAATAATATTTCATTATCTTTAAGATTAATATTCATGGTATCCTTAAAAAAATAAAGAAGAGTAAATAATTTTACTCTTGAAGTTCTACATTGTCACTTTGGCAGGATGGACAAACTACTTTTTTTCCAAGACCTTTAAAAGTATTTCCACAGTCTTTGCAATGATATTTTTTTGTTTTCAATTTTTTTAAATCAATGTCAGCCATTGGCCCTCCACTTGAACACATTTGAAATCACCTATTATATTATTATATATAATATATTATTTAATGATTTATTATTCGTAGGATATTATTGATCTTTTCGAGAATCTTATCACTATGTGTCAGGTCATATTCCAGTTCATAAAAATATAATGCCTGATTCAATGCCTGCTCTTCACTGTATCTATCTGATAATTCATGCATTGTGTTTAAGATAAAAGGATTGGGGCCAGCAGGTATATTTTTATTCTTTAAGATTGAAATGGTTTCTTCCAGGCTCAATTCAATGTTTATTCCTTTGGATTTAATATATTGAAGCTCCACATGTGCAAGCGGACTTAATTCATATCTCATACTATAATTGTATAATGCAGTTGCAGTTTCATAATCCTCTTCCTCAATATAATAATAACCTAAATTTCTATAAGATCTTGCCAAATCGCGAGGGTAATATGCATACTTAAGTGCCTGTATGGTGTAGAAACAGAATTTATTTAAGGTTGATGTTTTGCTTTTATAAATTTCAGATAACTCCAGAAGCACTCTTGAAGAGACGGGATTAATCTCCAAAGCTTTTTTAAGATATTTTTCAGATTCTTTCAGGTTGTTTGATTCAAGAAGTAAAAATCCGTATACATAGTATAAATCAAGCAGCGGATGGCTGTCAGGTATATATCTGACTTGTTTTTTTGCACCAACATATTCATTAAATATATTTTCTTCCAAAGGATTTGTAAAATAGTGATATTCATTTACATAATCATTTTCAAACATTCCCGGAAAACTTTTCATAAAACCGTCAAGTTTTTCCAATGCCTCGCCGTACTGCCTGTCTTCAATAAGTGGAGATATCTCTTCTAAAATATCAATTATTGGAGTTTCATTTTCAGAAATTTCAATAAATTCCTGTTTTTCTTCATCACTCAGACAATCCCACATCATACGTCCGATTTCCTTGGTAATCTCTTCATTATATGGATGATTTTTATATTTTTCAAGCTGGGATACTAAGTATTTTCTGTTTAAATCCTTATTTTCACCTAAATTCAATTTGATTTCATTTATTATATCATCATACATTAAAACACCTAAAGTTATTTTAAGAAGTAATGTTTTTATATAACTTCTAATCCATATTATATATGTATAAAAAATTAGTTTTATATTTTTATAGAAAATTTTAAAGGTGATTGAAAAATGGCAAACCAACCAATTTTTATCCTTCCGGAAGGAACTGAAAGATATTCAAAAAGAGATGCTTTAAGAATGAATATCACTGCAGCTAAAGTTTTAGCAGGTATTGTAAGAACTACTTTAGGTCCTAAAGGTATGGATAAAATGTTAGTTAATTCATTAGGCGACATTACTGTAACTAATGATGGTGCAACTATTATGCGTGAAATGGATATCGCACAACCTGCAGCAAGAATGCTTGTAGAAACTGCTAAAAAACAAGAAGACATTGTCGGTGACGGAACTACTTCTGTTGTTGTAATTGCTGGAGAATTGTTATCTAAAGCTGAAGAATTGTTAGAAGATGGAATTTCAACATCCGTTGTTGTAAAAGGATTTAGAAATGCAACAGAAAAAGCTGTAGAACTTTTACAAGGAATTGCTGTTGATGCTAATGATAAAGAAACCCTTAAAAAGGTCGCTGTTACTGCAATGAGCGGTAAAGGATCAGATTATGCTAAAGAACATTTGGCTGATCTTGTTGTTGAAGCAGCATTAAGAATTAAGGAAGACGGAAAATCCGATATTGAAAATATTAATATTCAAAGAGTATCCGGAGATGCTGTTGAAGATTCATTCTTGGCTGAAGGTATTGTAATTGATAAAGCACCTGTTTCTAAAGCTATGCCTAAAGATATTAAAGATGCAAAAATTGCTATCATGAAATATCCTATTGAATTAAAGGACATTAACACTGATACTAAAATTGACATTACAAGTCCTGAACAATTTGAATTATTCTTAAACAATGAAGAACAAATGATTAAAGATTTGGTAGATAAAGTAATTGATTCTGGAGCTAATGTATTATTCTGTCAAAAAGGTATTGATGATATGGCAGAACACTACTTGAAAAAAGCAGGCGTCATGACTTTCAAACGTGTTAAAAAATCAGACATGGACAGGATTGCAAAAGCTACCGGTGCTAAATTAGTAACCGATATTGAAGATTTATCTGCTGATAAATTAGGTTTTGCAGGTCACATTTATCTTAATAAAATATTTGACCACGAGTTAACTTTCATCGAAGAATGTGACAATCCGAAAGCTTCTTCCATTGTACTTAGAGGCAGTACCCGTTATGTAACCGAACAAATCTCCAGAGCTATTGATGATGCTTTAGGTGTTGTTGCTGCTACTATTGAAGAAGGTAAAGTTCTCATCGGTGGAGGAGCTTGTGAAATTGATTTGGTAAAACAGTTAAGAGAATATGGTGAAACTGTAAGCGGAAGAGAACAGTTAGCTATTTTAAAATATGCTGAAGCTTTGGAAGTTATTCCTAGAACTTTAATTGAAAATGCAGGTTTAGACACCATTAACTTAATTGCTGATTTGAAAGCTTCTCATGAAGATTCTAATTTAATTGGAATTAACGTATTCACTGGTGAATTAGTGGATATGCAGGAAGCAGGCGTTATCGAACCTTTAAGAGTAAAGATTCAAGCTTTGCAATCTGCAGGTGCTGCTAGCGAAATGATTTTACGTATCGATGATATGATTGCAGCAAGAGATGCGCTTACTTCTACCGGACAGGATGAGTCTGGTAATGATGATAGTGGTATGCCTCCAATGCCTGGCGGTATGGGCGGTATGCCTCCGATGATGTAAAATTAATTTAATTTTACATTTTTCTATTTTTTTTATTTTTTTTTAAATATTTTCCATGTTTTATACACAATGTATGGCTCAAATATTCTTTTATTTCGGATTTTTAACATTTATATCGTTTTTTGTTTATTCGACCTTATTTTTTGATATTCTTTATTAAATATGTTGTTTTTTGGTCTAACTTAAATTAAATCAATGTTTTTAGATTAGATAGCTTTTAATTATATGTTATTTTATATAATAAGTATTACAATTACTGTTTATGATTTAATATAATTTTTTATCTTAAATTATTGTTTCATATATTTTAATACTTTCATAGCCTAATTTAAGTTTATTTTTTCTTAATATGCTATTTTTGAGATTTTTTAATCTTATTTTTGAAAATCAAACATATTTAACGTGTTTTAGTTAATAAAAAGGTTTATATAAGATATTTTATTAAAATATTCTTGAAGTGAGATTATTGTCTCATGGATGAATTAAAAAATTGTTATGGAGGTAAAATATTTTGAATAAACGAATATTGCTTGCTTTATTATTTGCATTGACTGCTGTATTGTCAGTTGGTGCAGTCTCAGCAGGTGATGTAAATGTTACAGATTCTTATTCTACGAACTTGGCAGATGACTCATCTGATGTTTTAACCTATGGGGATGATATTGCGGATTCATCACTGAATTCTCTGTCTCATGGTGCAGATGACTTGTCTGGTGTAAGTATTGAATCTGAAAAATCAAATAATTTATCAACTAACTCAACAAGTAATTATTTACGTAATGGTACTTCTGGAAGTAATTCGTCTTCCTTAGAAAACAATAGTTCTCAAACTATTGATGTATCTAAAACTGTTACTTCAAATGATGTTACTAAATATTATAAGGGAAGTAAGCAATACCAGGCAACATTTTTAGATGGAAAAGGTAATCCATTAGCCAAAACTAATGTTAAAATTACTGTTAATGGAGTTACTTACACTAAAATGACTAATGCAAATGGTGTTGCTTCTTTGGCAATTAATCTTAAACCTGGAACATATGAGATTATATCTGAAAATCCTATTACAGGTTATAAGCTTATTAATACAATTAAGGTTTTATCCACTATCACTGCAAGTGATATTACTAAAGTTTACACTGACGGAAGGCTGTTTTATGCAACATTCTTGAAAAGTGATGGTAAGCCTTTAGCTAATAAAAATGTTAAGTTTAAGATTAACGGAAAAACATACACTAAGAAAACTAATGGTAAAGGTGTTGCTAGTCTTTCAATGACCAGTCTCAAGACAGGTACATACAAAATCATTTCTTATAACGTTGACGGTTTAACAAAAACCAATACTGTTAAAGTAATCCGTAAGACTAGTTCTAAACTTATTACTGGCACTTATACTTTTCTTAAAAGTGATAAGAAGGTTGTTAAAGTTACATTGCATAACGGTTTAGGTTATGCTCCAGGCAGCGGTAAAGTAATTAAATTTACTATTAATGGTAAAACCTATTCTGCAAAGACTAATAATGCGGGGGTAGCTTCACTTACATTGCCTTATTTAAAGGAAGGCACTTACACAGTAAAATACAGTTTTGCCGGAAATACTTATTATTCAGCATCCAGTGCTTCTAATAAAGTATATATAATTCCTAGTAAAACATCTAAATTCACTGTTAAAAGCGGAACTACTTTTGGTAAAGGGGCTAATTCACAGTTTAAAGTTGCATTAACTTCAGGTAATGTTCCTTTAGTAAAAAAAACTGTTACTTTCACTGTTAATGGTGTGTCATATACTAAAACCACGGATAGTAACGGAATAGTTTCATTGCCTATTAGTTTAAATTTGGGTAAATACACTATAACCTATAAATTCAAAGGTGATTCCAAATCCAATGCAGTGTCTGGATCTTCATCCATTACTGTTAAGGAAAGGTCTTCTACTAAGCTTACTTGGAAAAGCGGAAATTCCTTCAGCCAGGGTGCACAAACTTACAAAGTTTTACTACAGGATAACTCCGGTAAGGCTTTAGGCGGTAAAGTAATTAAACTGACTGTTAATTCCAAAATCTATCAGGCTACTACAGCTTCAAACGGATATGCAACATTTAATGTAAATCTTGCAGCTGGAAATTATTCAGTTTCATTTAGTTATCTTGCAAATGGTGATAACAGTTATGCACCAAGCTCCGGAAGTGCAAATATTTCTGTTAAGAAAAAAGCAGTTACAGGATATGGATATTGGGTTTTCGGACAGAATATGAAAAAAGTTGACCTCAATAAGTTAGCTTCACAGGGGACTACTGATTTATTCTTAAACTTTAAAGCGATTGAAACTCATGGTCAGTCTGCGGTGGAATCATGGGTTGGTAATGCTAAAAAGTTAGGAATGAGGGTTCATATTTGGATGCAGGTATTTATGGAA
>NZ_JAUNXI010000025.1 GCF_030539875.1 Methanobrevibacter sp. | reverse complement strand
GTAAGAGAGGACCTTTTAATAAACAAGGACATTAACTCAATAATAATAAATTTAGGATTTTTATTCAAATCAATGATTTTCGTTTCATTAAATTTAAATCTTAAAGGATTATTCTTAATTTTTCCTTCAAATAAAACAGGAACAGAAACGCAGTCATATTCCTTTGATTCATATTTATTAAAAAACATCAGAACATATTCAAATAATTTTTCATTAAATATGCAATTCCAGTCAAAAAAATTGACATAATCTCCTTTTGCATATTTTAATCCTAATTCATAAACAGCAGATAAATCTTCACTGTTTGCATTTAATAAAACAATATTGGACGGATGAAGATTTGCATATTTTGAAATTATTTCAAGAGATTTATCAGAACTATTGTTATTGATTAAAATAAGTTGAACCTGTTTAAAATCAACTGTTTGGTCAGCAATGGATTTTAAAACATTTTCAGCATATCTCTCAACATTTTGAAAAGGCATTATAATTGAAAAAATAAAATCAGAAGTCATGAATCCCCCTTATCCAATTTATTGGATTAAATAAAAATTTTATAATATAAGCATTAACTGCTAATGGATAAATCAATATTTATTTATATAAACCAACATTATTTATAATTTATGGTATTTTGCCTCTTTTAAAACCCTCTGTGATTTTTTTAATTTTCTTAAAGCATTAACCTTTTTATTCTGATTTTAATGTTTGTTAACAGAATATTTTTGTTTATAAAGTTTTCATTTAATTTTTTCAAAGTAAATAATCATGAATTTCAATAAATTTTAATTGGTTTTATATTAAATTCATTTACTGTACTGAATTTTATCATTTAATTAGTAAAATTAGAAAAAATAGAATGATACTATTCAATGGACGAAAAAAGCATATTCGAATCATACAATCCGAAAAACCGAAATTACGCAATTCATAATATAAGATATATAAACAATAACCCAAAATATATTTAATATGAATGAATGTAATTCTTATATAACAGTATCTTTATGGAAATTACTAAAATTTAATAATTAATGATATGGTGAATTTATGACTAAACTTTCAGTTATATTGCCCGTTTATAATGTTGAAAATTATTTAAAAAGATGTTTGGAAAGTATAGTTAATCAAACATTAAATGATATTGAAATAATATGTATAAATGATGGTTCTACTGATAACTCGTTAAAAATACTAGAAGATTTTGCAAAAGAAGATAAACGTATACAGATACTTTCTCAAGAAAATAAAGGACAGGGTATTGCTAGAAACAGAGGTTTGGATATAGCTAAAGGAGAATACCTCATTTTTATTGATTCAGATGATTATATTCCGCAATATGCCTTGGAAAAACTATATGAAAATGCTACAAATAATGATTCGGATATGGTAATGTTTAAACTGGCTGATTTCGTAGATGAAGATCATCTAAACTATTCAAAACCACGATTTAATCTTGATGATGTCTTTAAAAATGTAGATTTCAGTGATTTCACATTTACTTTCAAGGAGATCAAACATTACGTTTTGAATTCTTCATTTATTCCATGTAAACTTTATAAAAAAAGATTTTTAGATAAGTTTGATGATTTTAGATTTCCCGAAAGGCTGATTTTTGAAGATGTTCCGTTTCATGTAAAATCATTAACAAGAGCTTCAAAAATATCATTTGTTCCGGAATTCCTTTATAATTACCGTTTGTCAAATCCAACTTCAACCATTAACAAAAATTTAAAAAGGGAAGATATATTCAAAATATGTGATATTGTCGAATCTTATTTAATAAATGAAAACTATTTTGAGGAACTGAAAAAAGAATTTTATGAGTTTAAAACAACTCAAATCCTCCAATATTTATTGACTTATAATTCACAGAGTTACTATTCAATAGCCAAATCAGAAATAAGTAAGATAAATTTGGATCTTGTTTCTAATAGCAATTCAAAAAAATCTTTATTACTCCTGAATTCAGAAAATCTAAACGAATGTAAATTAAGAATCTATGAATTCAATGTAAGAAATTTAGAAAATAAACATAATATGTTAAATGAGAAAAACACCATATTATCAAATGAAAATGAAAAACTAAAAGAGAAAAATGCTATTTTATCTAGTGAAAATAAAGAACTAAAAGAGAAAAATGCTATTTTATTAAATAAAAACAAAAAATTAAATAAAATAAATAATGAAATAATGTCATCTAACAGCTGGAAAATAACAGAATCACTGAGAAAATTAAGAAGAGTGTTCCATAAACATGATAATAAGGAATGAACGTATGCTGATGAAATCTTCAAATAAATAACTAAAAAAATCGTTTATTCACAGACGTGACACTTATTTTTTTTAAAATTAGAGGGATGTAATTGAAAATAGAAAAACCATTGGTGAGCATCATAATCCCGGTATATAATACTGAAGAATATCTTGAAGAATGTTTGGAAAGTGTACTGAATCAAACATTAAAAGAAATTGAAGTAATATGTATAGATGATAAATCTACAGACAATTCACTTGAAATTTTACTAAAATATGCTAAAAAGGACAATAGGTTAAAAGTCATAAAAAATGAAAGAAATACTGGACAGGGCATTGCCAAAAACATATGTTTAAAGGAACTTAACGGTGAATATGTGTCATTTTTAGATAGTGATGATAAAATTGATAGGGATGCATATGAAAAACTCTATGATTTTTCTAAAAACTTCAAACAGGATGTAATTCTGTTTAATATGGTGAGATTTGATGAGAAAAAGGTTTGGGAAAGTGAATTACATGTTAAATCCATTACAAAATCTATAGAAAAAACTGACTTGATACAACATCCTGAATTTATTTATGATACAACTGCTTGCAATAAATTTATTAAAGCAAGCTTCTTAATGGAAAAGAATATAAAGTTTATAGACAGATTATACGAGGATATTTTATTTTCAATGCAGTTAATCACATCAACAAATTCCATTGGTGTATATAAAGATGTGAACTATTATTGGAGAAGGCGCAGAAATTCAAACAAATCGACTACACAAGAAAGAACCAATATTAAAAATATTAGAGACAGGATATTTATAGTAAAAGAAATTATTGAGCTGTTTAATTCAAAGGATGAATATAAAAATCTTATTAATGTTTTATATAAAAAATTGGTTGAAATTGATTTCAGATTATACATAAATCAGATTGATAAAGCAGATAAAGAATATAAAAATGTCATTATCTCAGAAATAATCCCGATTCTAAAAATAATTCCTGCAGAAATTTTTGAAGATTTAGATGAAATGGAGAAAATAAAGTATTATTTACTAATCAATGAGAAAATAGAAAACTTATGTTTTATAATCTGTAAGGAAAGAGAATATAAAAAACTAGAAAAACAAAATAACAGATTAAATGAAGAAATGAAGATAGTTAAATCAACTAAGGGTTGGCTTAATTATAAAATAAATAATATTTACCGCAGATTATAATCATTGTCTATGTAGAACTCCTATTTTTTTCTATTTTAACTTTTTTTTTAATTTTACAGTTTTTGAATTTGTGTTTTACTTAAGAAAAATTAAACCCTTTGGATTTTTTGGAAAAACTGCCACTCAAAAAAATTAAAGAAATAAATAAAAACATAAGACTCAATAAAACTTCATTTAATGTGCATTTAAGTATTCAAAAAATGTGTTAAATAAAATACAATTATAACAGAATCTCAAAATGACATCATGAATTAATCAAGAAGTTCATTCCAAAAAAAAAAAATGAATGTTGGATCAATATTTTCACTTGATAAAAAGGACATCATGTAGAATAATCCGAAACGTAAGCTTACAACTCTCAAATAAAAAAATAAAACTCAAAAATATAATTTACAGTTTTTCATAGATTAACTTAAATCCAATTAAACAGGAGGTTTTCTACAAAGCCAATAAATAAATATATTAAAAAATAAAAGATATTATTGTAGATTAGAAATATTTCTATTCTATAAAAATACTGGTGTTTTTTATGAATAAAAAAATAGGTTTTATTTTAGCTTTGGTAGTAATTTCTTTAATGATGTTTTCTACTGTAAGCGCAGGATTTTTTGATTTTTTAGGTGGAAATGACTCATCTGCAAACGATGACAATACTTTCGTCGTTGGTTTTGATGCTGAATTCCCGCCTTATGGATACAAAGATGATAGTGGAAACTACACTGGTTTCGACTTAGAATTGGCAAAAGAAGTTTGTGAAAGAAATAATTGGACATTTAAAGCACAACCTGTTGACTGGGATGCTAAAGATGCCGAATTAGAATCAGGTTCTATTGACTGTATTTGGAATGGATTTACTATTGATGGAAGAGAAAACGACTACACCTGGTCTAACCCTTACTTCGATAATAAACAAATATTTGTTGTAAAAACCAATTCCGGAATTAACTCCATTGCTGATTTAAAAGGTAAAACTGTGGAAACCCAAAAAGATTCATCTGCTTTAGCAGCTCTTCAAGGGGATAACAAAACCATAGCTGATACTTTTGCAACTTTAACCGAAGTTTCTGATTATAACACTGCATTTTTGGATTTAGAATCTGGAGTTTGTGATGCAATTGCTATGGATATAGGTGTTGCAGAATACAATATTAAAAACAAAAACGCTACTGATGATTTCCAAGTTTTAAAAGAATCAATTACTACTGAAAAATATGGTATTGGATTTAAAAATGGGAACACAGAGTTAAAAGACAAAGTACAATCCACTTTGGATGAAATGTTTAAAGATGGTACCGTATTAAAAATCGCTCAAAAATATGGTATTTCTGAAGACGCTTTAATACAACCTTAATTAATTAGTTGAAGGGAGAATAAAATATATGATTTTAAGTAATGTAATAACACAATTATTGGGAGGGATGATTACTTCCATAGAAATCTTCTTGCTTACATTACTATTCTCTCTTCCTCTCGGTTTAGTTGTAGCCGGAGGAAGAATGAGTAGTTTTGCACCATTACGATGGTTAATGAAGGTTTATATTTCAATTATGAGAGGTACACCCTTAATGTTGCAATTGATTGTGGTATTTTTCGCACCATATTATCTATTTGGCATTAGTCTATCGTCTGATTATAGATTTATAGCTGTTATTATTGCATTTTCAATTAACTATTCAGCTTACTTTGCTGAAATTTACAGAGGTGGAATAGAAGCTATTCCAAAAGGACAGTATGAGGCTGCACAGGTTTTAGGATATAATAAAATTGAAACATTTTTTATAGTCATATTGCCTCAAGTATTTAAAATCATTCTTCCTTCAGTAACTAATGAAGTAATTACACTGGTAAAAGATACTTCTCTTTCATTTGTTATTGCAATTCCTGAAATGTTTACAGTTGCTAAACAGATTGCCGCTGCAGATGCATCAATTGCCGCACTGCTTATTGCAGGTATATTCTACTACATATTCAATATAATTGTTGCATTTGTAATGGAACACTTGGAAAATAGATTAGATTATTACGATTAGAGGGGTATTTATGAGTTTACTTGAAATAAAAAATCTTAAAAAAAGTTTTGGAGATAATGTTGTTTTAAAGGATATTTCCCTTAATGTGGACAAAGGTGAAGTATTATCCATTATTGGGCCGTCAGGATCAGGCAAATCAACATTACTTAGATGTATCACTAATCTTGAGAAGGAAGATAGTGGTGTGATTAATTTTGATGGGACATTTGGCTTAGTTTTCCAAAATTTTAATTTATTCCCACATCATTCTGTTATGAAAAATATTACTAATGCTCCTTTAAAAGTTCAGAAAAGAGATAAAAAGGAAGTTTATGCTCACGCTCGTCAGCTACTTAAAAAAATGGGGCTTGAAGATAAGGAAAATGCATACCCATGTGAATTATCCGGTGGTCAGCAGCAGCGTGTTTCTATTGCAAGGGCACTTGCAATGAATCCGGACATTTTGTTTTTTGATGAACCTACATCAGCACTTGATCCTGAATTAACAGGCGAAATTTTATCTGTAATTAAACAGTTGGTGGCAGATAATATGACTATGGTGATTGTAACTCACGAGATGAATTTTGCCCGTAATGTTTCTGATACAATTATTTTCATGGAAAATGGTGTGATTGTTGAAGAGGGTTCTCCTGAAGAGGTATTTTCCTCAAACAATAAAAGGATGCAAGAATTCTTAGGAAAATTTGATGATTAAATTATTATTTTAATCTTTTTTTTATGAATATCTCACTTAAAGATTAAAGTATTAAAAACGATTTATTTATTTATTTAATAAACGAGTGGGACAAGGCATTATTAAATTTTGATTATTTTCTTACTTATTTTTTCTTTAATGTTAGTATGGCTGAAATATGGAAAATTCTGTAGAAAAAATTACTTGAAGAACAATTATATAAAAAAATGAGTTCATTTTACTATCAGATTTATAGTGTGGACAGGTACAAAAATTCAAATCATTCAAGTTTTTAAAAGAACCATAGGATATTTAAGAAACTTTTAATAGTTTTAATGATATATAATATATAAATTATGTATTTTATCTTAATAATTTGATTTAGAGGATTTTAATGAAAAAAATTATTACATATGGAACATTTGACCTATTTCATAAAGGACATTACAACATGCTAAAAAGGGCAAAAGAATATGGTGATTATTTAGTTGTAGGTGTAACCGGAGAAAATTATGATGTTGGACGTGGAAAATTAAATGTTTATGATTCACTTGCAACTAGAATAGAAAATGTGCAAAAAACAGGTTTTGCAGATGAAATTATAGTTGAAGAATATCTTGGCCAAAAAATTGGAGATATTATAAAATATGATATAGATTCATTTGTCATTGGAGATGATTGGGTAGGTAAATTCGATCATTTATCTAAATACTGCAATATGGTGTATTTGGAAAGAACAAAAGGTATTTCCAGTACTCAAATTAGAGAAGAAACTTTTAATCAATATGACATAGGTATTGTTTGTGATTTTGTTGATGATAATCAAATTGTAAAAGAAGCCAAATTAGTTAATGGTTTTGAAGTTAAAAATGTTTATAGTGATGATAACCGTATTTTGGATGCATTCAAAGAAAAGTATGATGTAAAAAATACTTTTGAGGATTATGATGCGATGATTGAATCTTCCGATATTATTTATGTTCATTGTGATATTAATGAAAGATTTAATTATATATACAGAGCGCTTAAGGCCGGAAAGCATGTATTATATGACCCTCCAATATCATTTAGTTCAGAAAAATTAAAAAAATTAATTGAGTTATCTAAACAAAAAAACGTTATTTTCATGGAAAATAATAAAATGGTTCATATTTATGTATTTAATCAATTATTATGGATGACTCAAGGCGGTTTAATTGGGGATATTTTAAGTTTTAATTGTTCAATTTCTAAAAATGATATAACCCGTTCTAATTTATTTTATGATTTAAGTGTTGTCGCTTTACTTCCAATGATAAAAATTATGGGTGAAAATTATGAGCATTTTGATTTCCAAGTATCTAAAGAGGGAGATAATATAGAATTTGCTTCAATGAATTTTGTTTATGGAAAAGGCAGAGCAATAATTAATGTAGGTAATAATGTTCGTGTTGATAATCAAATTGAAATTATTGGAACAAAAGGTACTATTCGTATGAAAGATGATTGGTGGAGAAGTAAAAGTTTTGAATTACATACGCCGGGTTCTAACGACGTTCAATTGTTTAATACTAATTTTGAAGGAAATGGTTTTAAATATTTAATTAGGGAAATGTCTAGAATGTTATCTAATAATCGTGTTGATTCAAAGAGTATTTTTGAAGAGGAATCCTTAAAAATTGCTGAAATTTTGGAGCATATTAGAAAACAGAGGTATAACTATGATTAAGGTTTTTGATTTTGAAACATGTAAAAAGATAGGTACTAAGTTATCTTCAGATAACTTTTTTGATTGGGTGGATTTTGCTTTAAAACATAAAACAGATTTTCAAATGCCCAGCAAGTCTCGTATGAATCAAGATGATGGCAATTATTATGCGTGTATGCCTTGTATGTATGAAGAGGAAAATATTGCTGGTTTAAAAATGATTGGTCGTCATTTATTAAAGCCCGGTGAAAATCGTTCCACTATGCTTGGCGATATTTTACTATATGAATCAGATACAGGTATTTTAAATGCTTTAATGGATATGGAGTATATTACTACATTAAGAACTGGAGCTGCTGCTGCACATTCTGCCATTATGTTTGCAAAAAAAGATTTTAAAACTGTAGGTTTATTTGGCTTGGGAAATATCATGTTTGCATGTATTGATGTTTTAATGTCTCAAATTAAAGACCGTGAAATTACTTTTAAATTATATAAATACCATAATCATGAAGAAAGGTTTATGGATTATTTCTCAAAATACCCAAATATTAAATTTGAATTATGTGACACATATGAAGAAACAATAATTGATAGCGATTTAATTATTTCTGCTGTAACAAGAGTTACTGAGAACTTCGCTAGTGATGAATGTTATAATGAAGGTTGTACAGTTATACCAATTATGACATTAGGTTTCCAAAACTGTGATCTATTTTTTGATAAAGTATTTACAGATGAAATTAATCAGATTCGAGGATTTAAATATTTTGATCAATTTAAATCCATTGAAAATACAACAGATGTATTGTTGGGCAAAGCAGAGGGCCGTACCAATGATAAAGAGAGAATTTTAGTTTATAATTATGGTTTAGCTATACATGATTTATATTTTGCTTTACAGTTCTATAGAAATTCATTGGATTTAGAAAATGAAATTGAATATTGTTATTGCAGAGATAAATTTTTCATGATATAAATAATGGGGGGATAAATATGAGTCATTTATTTACAATTGGACCGGTTGAAATGTTCCCGGAAACATTGGAACTTGGTGGAAAACAGGTACCTTACTTTAGAAATGATGAATTTTCAGAGGTGGTATTTTCAGTTTGTGATGGTTTAAAAAGATTATTATTTAATGAAAATGGGGAAATTATTTTATTAACTTCATCAGGAACTGGTGCTATGGAAGCAACAGTTTTGAACTGTTTTTCAAAAGAAGATAAATTAATTGTAATTGAAGGAGGTTCTTTCGGACATAGATTTGCTCAAATTTGTGAAGTTCATGATATTCCATATAAATCAGTTAAATTTGAAAATGAAACTTTAACAAAAGACATGATTGAAGAAGCGATTGGTGATGAAAAATTCACCGGTTTACTTGTAAATTTGGATGAAACTTCAAACGGCCAGTTATATGATATTGAAATGTTATCTCAGGTTTGTTGTGAGCATGATTTAGTTTTTGTTGTTGATGCCATTAGTGCTTTTTTAGCTGATGAAATTAATATGGATAAATATGGAATTGATGCAGTTATTTTAAGCTCACAAAAAGCATTATCATTAGCTCCGGGATTATCTATTGTTTCATTAAGTGAAAAAATGTTAAAAAGAGTTGAGGTTATTGATTCAAAAACCCTTTATTTTGATTTTAAAAATCATTTAAAAAATGCTGAAAGAGGACAAACTCCTTTTACTCCAGCAGTACGTATAATAATTGAATTAGAAAATATGGTTAAACGTTTAGAAAAAAAAGGTATTGACAATATCATTAAGGAAACAAATGAACTTGCTGTTTACTTTAGAAAAAGGATTAAAGAAATAGGTTTGGATTATCCTACATATCCATTATCTAATGCAGTAACACCAGTAATATTTCCAGATGAGAATGCAGATGTGATATACCAAAAATTAATTGATGAGTATGGATTTACTGTCAATCCCAATGGTGGAGATTTAGGTAAAAAAATGTTTCGCGTTTCCCATGTAGGTAAACATTCAATAGATGATATTGAAGAATTAGTTGTTGCAATAAGCAATCTTATAAATAATAAATAGATTTTATTTTTTCTATATGTATGGGGGAAATTGCTTTGAGCCGAATGAATAAAGTACAAGAAAACCTTTTTAAATTGGTATCAGAAATAGATGATATCTGTACTAAATATGATATTAAATATTTTTTAGCAGGAGGTACTGCATTAGGCACTGTTAGAAATCATCGTTTTTTACCGTGGGATGATGATATTGATTTATATATTACAAGGGATAATTGGAATAAATTAAGGCATGTTTTAGAAACAGAAGAAAATGTTGTTCCTGAAGGACGTACTTTCATATACAATGAGAATACGAAATATTATAATAACCCAATTGTCCGTTATGTTGATATTACAACTACAGCTATTTATAAATCCCAGGCATTAGCCGGAAAAGCATGTGGACAACATATTGAATTCTTGATTATGGATCCAATGCCTACTGACAAAGAAAAGATTGAAGAATACATAAAATTACTTCGTATCTATACAGAATTAATGTCCCCCTATTTTGTTGTAAATAAAAATTTATCATTAGACGAGTGGCAGGAACATTATAGTTTATATGAAAAATACTGCCGCAGAGTTGATTGCGAAGGTGAAGAAACTGTTATTAAGGAACTTGAAGAGCAGTTACAACATTTTTCAACAGAAGAATGCGATACATTCTGTATGCGTTGGGGAATTCAAATATTGATGTATAAAAAAAAATATTTTGGTGAGGGCAGATTAGAAAGCTTTGAGGGCATGCTATTGCCTGTTGCTGAAATCGCTGAAGGAATATTCAGAATTGCTTATGGTGATAGTTGGATGTATGTTCCTGATTATGAAGAGCAGGTTGTTCATAATGCATTTCAGGATATTGAAATTCCATTTAATGAATATACTGATAGATATATTAATAAAATAAATCGGGATTCCGTCTTTAAGAAATTTAAAAAAAATAAACGTAGCAATGCACGTGTATTCCATAATAGACGAAAAATTGATAGGTTAGTTACTAAAGAAAAAGTTTTTGTTCAATCCGAACATATATCTAATAAGATTGATGGAAAAGAAGATTATTTCCGTAATTTGCAAGAAAAAAGAGATTATAATTCCGTATTGGCAGAATTTGAAAATTATATTTCATTACAGTTAAATGTGGATGTTCGTAGATACGGTATAGTGGTTCCTATTTCTGATAAAAATCTTGCAACATTATTGTCATGTTATATTGGAAAAGGTGAGTATTTCAATGCTTCTAAGTTTTTAAACATACGTAAAATGAAGGAAGCCCCATTATCTGAAGAATTAATTGAAATAAATAATATCATAAGTTTATGTAGAGATTTATCAGTTGCCCGCTATGATAAAAAAGATGAGTTATTAGTTCAATCATTAATTAATGAATATGATGATAAATATCCAAACTTATTGGATATGTATCGTTCTAAACTATGGATTATGGAAAATAATGCAGATTCCTTAGATGATTATAAGGGTATAGATAAATTATGTTATGAAATTTTAGATATGTATCCATTTGATGGTGAAGTAATGGCCACTCAGGCTAAAGCAAAATTAGAATGTGGTTTAAATAAAGAGGCAATGGAACTTTATAAAAAAGCCAGCTATAATACAAGAAATGGTTTAATTTGGCAAAAAATTGAAGATGAATCCGGTATTAGCCGTATAGATTTAGAGCGTGATTTCATTGAGGAGTTAAATAATGAAGACTAAACAGGATATACAATTAGAATTACTTACAGAAATTGATGAGATCTGCTCAAAAAATGGATTAACATATATTTTAATAGGTAAAACCGCTTTAAATGCTTATCTTAATCATACTGTAAAACATGGATCTAGGATGATAGCTGTTGCTATGACAATGGGAGATATTGACCGTTTTTGTGAGATTATTGAAAGTAAGTATAGTGATAACCGCTATGTTGAAGGAATATTCAATAACCCTCAATTTAATCCATTTTATGTTGTTTACGGGAATAAAAATACCACTTATTTTAATATGGTTAATCTAAATCATAATATTCATAAGGGAATTCATGTTCGCATATATCCAATACGCAAATTTGCAGAGCTGGATGGCAGTATTATTAAAAGTTGGACAAAAAGATTATCATTTGAAAGAAAATTACGTAAAACCTTAAATCGTGTAATTGTAAATGACAAATTTTGGTATCTAAAATTAATTACAGATTTTTTAAATAGAATTTATGCATTAACAGGTGGGCATAAACGTTATTATAAAGAGATTAAAGAACGTATTTTTATTAATAACTGGAATGATATTCAAAATTATTCATTAGTTCGCATTATCAAATATAATTTATCTTCAGAATTGTTAAAAGAAATTACTAGATATGAAGTTGATGGATTTAAACTATGTTTGCCTAAATGCACTGATGAATTTTTCACAGAAATGTATAATGAACACTTTAAAGAAAAAGAAATAAACGAGCAAAAAATTAAAAAAAATGTTATTATTGATACTGAAATTGGATATGAAAAAGTCATTGAAGCAACAGAAGAACTTATAAATGAAGCTAGAAGTCTTCATGAAGAAGTTGTATGGGAAAGAAGAAAACATGATAAAGAAAGAATTTCTGTTGCAAATGTTTGGCATTTAGTTAAAATGACAAATAAACAATTGGAATATAAACAATACTTCAAGGACAATATTGATTATTTATTAACATTGGATTTAAATGATGAAAAACAATTTGAAGAAGTTAATGAAGAATTAAAAAAACCTATTTCAACATTAAAAAAATATTCTAAGCACGGAATGACATTTTCTATTGATCCAAAAACAGATGCATTAATTGAAGAATTTTTACTAATTTCCGGGCGTGATAAATTAAATAAAAAAATAAAGAAAATTTCAAAGAAAAAATACTTTGTTAAATAGCCTTCTTTTATTGGGAGGTAATGCATTTTTTTAATTGTATGTCTGCTAAAAGTGAATTTTTCTATGGAAATTTTTTTTATTTTAAATTGAATTATTATTTGCCTTTTTTAAAAATTAATTCTTGAGTTTTAGCAAAGACATTTGATAGTGTTTTTAGAAATATTGAACAGAATTTCCAGATTGTTTTCAATTCCAATCCTTCTTGTTCATCTACTTTGATATTTTCTTCAAGATGCTCTTTGTTTATTTTTAATTATTCGGCATTTAATAGTATGAAGAAAAATCTTAAGTTTCTATGAATGTTCTTTTTTAGAAATTTATTTTAATTATAACAAATAAACACTACTGTAACCGGTGATTTTTTTGTTGGATTCTAAAAAAACTAATGCTGATAATTTATTCATTTCATTTAAATTTCCGCCTGATAAAGATATAAGTGGAATGGTAGTTGGAAAGAGAATTATTAAAAATAATCTAAAAGTTGACGTTTTACACAACAGTCTTGGAAATGAAGATGATTTAAGTTTTAAGGAAATTAATAACTTTATCAATGAAAGATTGTCCACATCAGTTAACTCGGAACGTGACTCTGTTGAGTGTATCTTTAATTTCATTAATCAGGGCTTGAAATTGATTGGTGACCGACAATATAATAAAATTTATAGCAGATCATGGTATATGTCAAATCATTATCTTGCTTTGGAATACAAATTCAGACATCCCGATGTCTTTTGGACTGCTGAATTTTCAGATCCTGTTTTAATGAACATGAAAGGAGTAAAAAAAACCGATTCATTATCTGTACTTGACAATAAAGAGTATATTGATGGGATTAACTCAAAAATTGATGAATACAACAAAAATCATCACACTGACATTGATAAGTTAAGCAATCCGGGCAACACTTTTTATCTGGCGGAATTCCTGACATTTTTATTTGCCGATGAAATAATTTTTACAAATGCCAACCAGAGAAGTATAATGCTTGGAAGCTATGATGAGTATATTAAAAAATTAGTCATGGACAAATCAAGAATCATACCTCATCCTACACTGGACAGTGAATATTATCATTTGGCTAATAATGAATTGAATCTGAATAAAGATGAAATTAATATGGCTTATTTTGGTAATTCATATTATATATCAAGGCATTTTGAGCCATTGTTTTTTGCTTTTGAATCACTGAATCATAAATACAAAAACAAAATCAAGTTTCATTTGTTTATTAATAAGGATGAGTTTTTAAATTTTTTAACCGATGATTTGGAGTTTAAAAATAATATTATAATCAGAGAACCTCTTGAATATTTTGAGTTTTTAAATGCAACTCTTAAGTTTGACATTTTGCTTATTAACGACACGGTTACCAATGAATATTTCAACATAAATCCATATTTGCCTTCCAAACTTTCAGATTATTTAGGTTCAAATAAGGACATCTGGGCGATTTATGAAGATAATTCCACATTATCAAAAATTGATTGTAAGTACAAATCATCAATTAGCGATTATAGGCAGTCCCGTGATGTTTTATTAAAAATTCTGGAGGATTATGGTTACGCTGACAGCGAATATTCTTTTGATGATAGTTTTTATGAAAAAAGAATCAACCAGTTAAATAAAATAATAGGCAGTCAATACAGCCTAACCAATAGACATAAATTAAAAGTTGATAGCTTAAATAAGTCAAATAAAAAACTAAAAAGAGAAAATAAAGAAATATTGTCTTCTAACAGTTGGAAACTTACAGAGCCTCTCAGAAAACTCTTTTCATTTTTTAGAAAATAATTTTCTTAAAATGTTTGTCATTGATCTTAAAGGTCGGGTTATCTTCCAGCTTGTTGAATTAAAGACTTCCTTTTTAAACTTTTTGAATTTCCTTTTTAAGGCACTATTTTCTTTTTTAAGTTGCTTATTTTTGTTTTCTTCAATAAACAGACGTTCAAAATCATCAATTTTACTTTTTACATAAACATCAATGAACAAATCTTCCCATTTTTCACAGACAATATCTGCAGAATAGTTATTTTTAATTTTCTCCTTTCCTTTTAGACCCATATCAATAGCTTTTTTCGGATTATCCATTAAGTCAATAATATTGTTGGCAAGGGCTTCATAATCTCCGTAGTCAACAATAAGTCCATCAACATTGTTTGTAATGATATCTCTGGGACCATAATTAATGTCATAGGATACCAATGGGGTTGAATTAGCCATAGATTCTAAAACAACCATTGGCAAACCTTCATAAAATGAGGTTAAAACAGTGCATAATGATTTTCTCATTTCAAAATCCACATTAGAAACAAAACTATGGAAAATAACTTTTCCTTCAATATCAAGTTCTCGAATAAGATTGTCTAACCTTTTTCTCTCAGAGGGAGTTTCCCGTCCGTAGATGTCCAATACAGCATCATCATATTTTTCAGCCACTATTTTAAATGCTTTAATTGAATCGGATATGTTTTTACTTACTGCTACTCTGGCGAAAAGACTTATTTTTCTTAAATCCTTTTCAACAGGTTCATATTCAAACTTATCCTCTGAAATGAGATTGGGAATTGTGACGTATTTTTTATAATCAGTATCCTTTAATAAGTCATCTTTTGCAGAATCTGTTAAAACCACAAATGCCCTGTAATCATCAATTGTTCTGAAATGAGTAATATATTTATTTACTGATCTGTTGGGGCCAATTTCAGGTTTATCCCATCTGAAATAAGGATTTCCATGAATTGACGCTATTTTAAGAGATTCATCTGAGTCAACATGTTCGATACTATATGAACCGAAAATCTTGTCAAAAACTATAAAAGGCTTATCATCCGCAATTTTACAAAATTCCTCTAAAAAATGACATAACAGATGGTCAAATGTTTCAAATTTGATTGTTGTTAGGGATTTTCTATCATTTAAATAGAATTTTCTTAATCTGCCTTTTTTAATTTCAGTTAAATAATTAAAACCGTCAGGAGTGAAATATTCATGTTTTAATGGTTTGTAAGTTGTTCTTAAAACCGGCACTCCTTTTACAAATAATTCACTTTTGATTTTCAATGAAGAATCCTTTTTATCATAATAATCATAGGTTATGGATGTGTCGGGGTTTCTGGTTTCTTGAACAATAAACTTTTCACTGTCAATTGATTCCTTTTTAGAGTGGGATGTGAATGTGTTTTTATTGGAGAAGTATTCATACATATTTATGAAATTAATATCTTTTGATATGTTCAGAGTGTTGTAGTAAAAGCTTCTTATTTCATCATAATCCTGAATATCATTAAAACTTAACAGGTTGATTCTGTATCCTCTTTTTACAAGATTATTTGCTCTTGTCACTACTGCTATTGAAGTTCCGCCAGGCTCAATGAGCAAATCATCAAATACAAAGTTAAGCTCTTTATTTTTAATAATCTTTCTTATATCTTCCTTGGATTCTGGAAAGCTTTGAGCCAATAATTTTGACAATTTTAAAGCGGGAATGTGCTTTTTGGAATTAATCAGATTTGCGAAAACCTCATATTTCCCATTATAATTTTTCAAAGTTATCTGGGAAGTTTTCAATACATCAATCTTATCTGCATCTGAAATATTACTTAAACAAAATTCCTTTATCCATTTATTAGTTTCATCTGCTGATTCGGCTAAATCGATTAATTCTTTTTTCGTAAAACTCATATAATCACATCTGATTGTTTATTTTTATAATTTAAAACATATAATTATATGTTTTTAAAACAAATCTTCATTCATGACAAAAGTATCTGTTATTCTTGCTGCTTTTAATGAAGAAAAATACATTGAAAATGCAATTAGAAGTATTTTAAATCAGACATTAACTGATTTTGAACTGATTATTGTTAATGATGGATCTTCAGACAATACATTAAATATTATCAATAGCTTTAAAGATTCAAGGATTAAGCTGATTAATCAGAAAAATAGGGGTCCGGGAGCATGCAGAAATAATGCATTGGATATTGCTCAGGGGGAATATATAATGTATCTTGACGGGGATGACTGGTATTCTCGAAACGCTTTAGAAATTGCATATGCTGAAGCTAAAAGCAAAGATACTGATTTTACATTTTATCAGATGATTAATTATGACAATGATACTGGAAGGAAATACGAAAATGACTGGTTCAGCTTGAAAATATTTGATGAGTCTTATGAAAATACTGTTTTCAATATTGCTGATTTTAAAGGTTCTATTTTTGATTTGTCTGTTGGGGTGTGTCAAAAAATTTATAATGCCTCTTTTTTAAGAGGTATTGATGCCCGATTTCCAGAGGGGATTTTCTTTGAGGACATGCCGTTTTTCTATTATGTTTTGCTTAAGGCAGAAAAAATTTCAATTATTAAAAAATGCCTGTATTACAGAAGAAAGCATGCAGAGTCAATTACTCATGTTGTTGACTGGAAATTTTTGGATACTGTTCCGGCAGGTCGGGAATTGTTTAGAATATTTATTGAAAATGGATGGTATGATGCATACAAATTTGACCTGCTTGCCTATAAAATCAATGGTCCAAGGTTTGCTTTAAGAGACATTAAAGAAAATTATAAGATTCCTCTTTACGAGTTAATTAAAAAAGACTATTGTGAAATTAAAGAGGGTCCTTATTATCAGGACTATATTGATAATTTAGGGCCTGTAAAGAAAAAATTTTTCCTAGACATTATAAAATCAAAAGACTATGATGACTTTAAAACTTTAAACCAGGAAAAATCATCACCTCCATAAAAACTAACCAGTATGAATGTCAGTGAAATTAAAATATAGATAAACACAGCATCCAAAGGCATAAATGCTAGAAATATTGCAAATCCGATGATTTCAAAAACAATAAATGCAGTTCTTTTATTTGAAATATCCCTATATGACAATAATCCTAAAAGTGCTGGCGTAAATATGATGGCGAATATATAGTAAATGCACATGATAAGTGGAGTCATGCCCACCACATTGAATTTAAACAGCCAAATAAACAGATGCATTTCTAAAACTGTTAAGAAGAAACCCTGAACTCCTCCTGAGATTGCCTGTGCTAAAGTGTGTTTGTTTAATATTACCCGAGACCAGATTAAGAGCGGATAGATTATTCCAAACAATGCGCCAACAGGACCTAAAAGCAGTATTAATGCAGCAACAGGACCTGACAATCCGGTTGTGTGAACGCTTATTTTCCATTTAAATGTTATAAGCAGAACAACACCTGTATTTATTGAATAACACAGAAGCAGTGCTGTTAAAAAATTGTCAACATTCAGTATAAGTAAAGTTAAAAAACCGATGAAATAGGAAACTATTCCAACAATCAGTGGTGTAAAGCGGTCCTGGCGGTTTGAAATATCTCTGTCTGTATTTAATTTTTTAGCCCAAAACAGTATTATCACCATCGGCATAAGTGAAGCAAAAATAATGGAAATCAGCTCAAGTGTTATAAATTTCTGAAGGCTGAAAAGTCGGTTTTCAAATGACAATACAAGAGATATTATCATAAATAATGGTATGCAAATGATTGGAGGGTTTGTTAAGGTGGATATTGTTTTTGCAATCTTAACTTTATTCATAAGATTATTTATTCTATTTTTAGATTAATAAGTATTGTGAAAGCAGATTTAATAATTCATAATTGATTTTAGGCCAATTTGATGATTATTCAATTTAATTGTTGCAATTGCAATTGTTGTCAGTGAAACATTTATATACAATGAACTCATAATATATCATTGTAAAATTTAATCTGATTTAAATATTTACAATTCTGAAATATTTTAGATATTTCATTTAAATTATGTTTTTTTACTGAAGGTAGTATTACTACAATTATGAAATGATTTTTGGAAAAATTATGATTAGCGAAGAATTAAAAACAATCGATTCTTCAAAAATTCCTTTTAACAAACTAATTTCAATTATTTTTAGAGGTCAGACAATTTATCTAAAGGATAAGTTGGAGGAGTTTGGAATCAACTCAACACAGCTTGGTTTGCTATTTGAAATATCACATCAGTGCAATACCAACCAGGAAAAAATTGCCTCAAGATGCAATATCAATAAAGGGGCAGTTGCAAGATCCATTAAAAAATTAGAAGATGACGGATTGGTTGTAAGGGAAATCGACACAGACAACAGACGTCAGAATAAGGTTTCTCTAACTGAAAAAGGAAAAGATACTTTAAACAAGTGCATAATTCTTCTAAACGATTGGGAAGAAGAAGTATTTAATGAAGAATCAGTTAAAAAAGATGAACTTAAAAGAAACTTAAAAGAAATTGCAATAAGAACAATAGAAATTAATGAAAGGGAGGTTAAATATTGAGTGAAAATAAAAGTAAAAATATTGAAATGATTACGGGAGACCCCAAAAAGGCAATTACAAAACTTGCACTTCCAATGATGCTTTCAATGCTTCTTATTATGATGTATAACCTTGCAGACAGCGTATGGGTAGCAGGTCTGGGAGCCGATGCTCTTGCAGCAATCGGATTTATTACACCATTGTTTATGATTTTAGTCGGACTTGGAAATGGTATTGGTGCCGGGGCAAACTCTTTAATTGCAAGAAACATCGGTGCTGGAGATTTCAAACAGGCTAACAATGCAGGTTTGCATGCTATCTTATTGGCGGTAGTAGTGTCTGTTGTCTTTACTGTTTTAATTGAAATTTTAATGGTTCCGATTTTACAGTTTATGGGAGCCGGAAGTACAATCGGATATGCCCTTGACTACAGTTACATTGTCTTTGGATTTTTATTCGTATTTGTATATTCTGGAGTTGCATCTGCAATATTCAGATCAGAAGGAGACATGAAAAGAGCAACAATAGCTATTGCCGTAACTGCAATAATGAATATTATTCTGGACCCGATTTTTATTTATGTATTGGGCTTTGGAATTGCAGGTGCTGCATGGGCAACTGTAATATCAGCATCCCTGTCCTGTATAGTTATGAGCTATTGGATATGGGGTAAAAAAGACCTGTATCTTGACTTATCCCTTAAAAACTTCAAATATCAAAGAAGTTTAATGATAGATATTCTTCAGGTTACAGTGCCTTCCACTCTTGAAAACATAGTAATTTCAGCTCTTGCGATGATAGTTAATAGTATGCTTGTTATTGCAGACGGAACAACAGCTGTAGCAGTATATACTGCATCAATGAGAATCATACAGCTTGCCAGCATTCCGTTAATAGGTCTTGGAACTGCAGTTCTGACTGTTGCCGGTGTTGCATACGGAGCCCATAATCATGAAAATTTAAAAACAGCACACTCATACTCAATTAAAGTCGGTTTTATAGTTTCAATCATAATTGGAATATTGATGGTTATATTCTCCAAGCAGATTGCAGTGATATTTTCATATACAGCAGCCAGTGCAAGCCTATCTGCTGAAATTGCAACAGCAATATCTGTATTGAGTCTGTTTTTAATAGCTATTCCTCACGGTATAATGTCTTCAATGATGTTTCAGGGAGTTGGAAAAGGAACATACTCACTAATAATTACTCTTCTAAGGTCATTAATCCTTGAAAGTGTATTTGCATACCTGTTCGGTTTCACTTTCGGATGGGGAGTGGAAGGAATATATGCAGGTGTTGTATTCGGTTGTTTTGTTGGAGGAACAGTCGGATATCTCTGGGCCAAATTCTTTATTAAAAAATTCAAACAGATTTCAATCAGAAAATATACTCCGCAGAAAGACTAGCTTTTATTAAAGCTAGTTTTTTATACTATTTTTTACTTAATAATTATCATGGAATTTATTTTAAATAATAAAAAGTATTCGGTTTTAAACCATGAGCTCTTTATCAATTATTTGATTGTTGACAACTATTTTAGAAACAGATATTCCAAATATGACTATAATATTAGATTTGATTTTGTAACTCCTTTATTGACCAAAGAAAAAATAGAATTTAAAGACATATTGGAAGGTACAAAAGATCTGGAGGTTTTAATCGAAAAAAGTGAGATTGATTTTATTCCAGCAGGACTTACCATAGACCAGCAGGAAAACGGCAATTTCAAAATAACTTATCAGGAACTGGACTTTGACAATATCCATTCAGGTGAAGCCATTCCATTTTTAATTACACTCCACTCTCTTTTGACATATAAACCGATTATCAGTCTAACACAAATACTTGAAGAACTTGAAAACTTCATTGAAAATTTCAGAGCGTATAATAAATAATTTTTAATATTGTGAATAACATATTGTTAATCAGCTATTTAATTATGCGGGTGGTATTTAAAAATGTATTGTCCTAATTGTAAAAGTGAAAATAAGGATTCGGCAAAATTTTGTAAAAAGTGCGGAACTCCCTTAAAAAAGAAAGAGATTAGTCATAAAAATATTATTAATTCAATCAGTGAAGAAAAATCAAATAGCAGCAACACTACCAAGTATATAATTGTTGCACTGATTATTATTGCGCTTGCTCTTGCAGGTGCATTTGCATACATTGGATGGGCAAGTCAAGGTCACGATTCGACTTCAGCAAATAACGCTTCATCTCCGATTCAGTCCAGCCCCTCCCAGCCATCATCACAGGTTAGCTCTGCTCCAACAACAACTGCGATGAGCATACTTGGAGGTTCATTTTCAACAGGCAGCAAGCTGTCTGATAAGACCTATGCAAGTATTTATGTTGGTTCACAACATTCCGGGGAAAAGGTAAAAATCCAAATTAAATATTCAAGAGACGGATCAAGCTTAAATAATGGCAATATGGTTCCTAAAACTGTTGATTCTTCAGGTTACATTAAAGTAAGCAGTGCAGACTCATACAAATATTATCCTGACTATGCTGAGATCAATTTATATGATACTTCAGGTAATCTTTTAGACTCAACAAGCGTTTCATTAACTCCATCCAGCGGTACTCAATCATTTTAATTGAGTATCCTTCTTTTTTTTAATCTGAAGAATCACTATTTTATTTCTCAGTATCTATATCTGACCAAAAACTATATATACTACATTAAAGTAATAGTTACTAATACATCAACACCATGTATTAACCATCAAAGGAGGCTATCACCATTAGCGGAACTGATATTCAATTAAAAAAAACAAATAATTTACATAAATCCGAATTATCCTTCGGAACTGATGATTTAATCAGAAATTATATTGTTTATCCGATTCATGTTACTATCCATCTTCATATGTCGATTTTATTAGTTTTAAGCAACTGGTGGGGATAATCCATATTCCTATTAATGGTCAATTATTGTAGTATTAAATCAAAAAGATGTTTTATATTGGATGTGAGAATATATGTTTGAAAGGTTAGGTGAAATGCAATTAATCAAAGAAAGGGAAGAGTATGAAATTGAATTTTTTAACAATTTTGATGAGGAAATTTTCAAAAAAGACACATTAGATATCTTGATTGAATCATATGATGAAAATCATGACTTTGACTGTGAGAATGATTTTAATTTCTATGAGGAGTTAGAATTTGATTTTATGAACTTTGAGGAATATGATCACAATTCTATGGAATTCGCATATGAGGGTAATAGTACTTTGGGATATATTTTAAATAACGATTCTTTTAATAAAATCAAGGATTATGATTATCCTGAAGGGGTCGATGAAAATTTAAATGGAATTAAATATTTGGAATTTGATGAGATTGATGATTATTCCTGTAATCAGGTCTATGAACCGGAATTTATCTCTGATGAAGGTAATAATCATTTCGAATCAGCAAATGAATTTAAAGATGAAAACCATATGGAAAACTTAATTGAAGAATATTTGGATGAGGAAACTGCATTTTTGGAATCATTAATTGATGAATATCTATCTGAAAAAGCAGCATTTCTGGAATCATTAATTGAATATTAACTTAATTTAATCAATACTGAAAATTCATGTTAAATTTAACCTATAATAACATAAATTAAAAATCACAAATGATTTAGAAGGTTGCAGATGATTGAAATCCCGAATTTAAATATTGTTTATGTCAATAAAATGAATATCAATAAAGTATATTTAATACAATAAAAATGATAATGAATTAGTTTATGATGGATTTTTAATTAAATTTAGTTTTGATCCTAAAAAAACTAATCAAAAATTCATGAAATATTATGTATTATCACAAGAGTATAACACTAGGATAAATTCAATGCGCACCGGCAACACCAGGCCAAAAATTAATGCAAAGATGTATGGAAGTATGGAATTTTCTTTACCCTCTTGAGAAAAACAAGACTTTTTAGTAAATATTCTTCAGGATATTGATAAAAAAATTGAATTGAATAGTGAAATAAATTAAAATTCGATTTAACCAGACTTTCCTAAGAAAATAAAAGAAAGCCACACTAAAATAATTAAGTTAAAACCAAAATCACTTATTTTTTTAAAGGAGAAGCTTAGATGGTCTAGAATAAATTTATATAAAATAATAAATATAATTTAGTGTAATGTCCTTTAATATTGTTTCTGTTTCATTAATTGCTGTTGCTCTTGCAATGGATGCTTTTAGCGTATCTATAACAAAAGGTTTCACTCAAAAAAATCTAAATAACTCACAAATTTTCTATTACGGCTTATTTTTTGGTGGTTTTCAGGCATTAATGCCGATTTTAGGATATTTCTGCGGTACTGCAATAGCTTCTGTTGTTGAAGCATTAACTTCAGTTATTGGTTTTATTTTACTTTTGGCTATTGGATTAAACATGATTCGTGAAAGCTTATCAGACAATGATGAAGAAATCAGCGATGAGTTCTCATTTAAAGAAGTTACGTTACTTGCAATCGCAACAAGTATTGACGCTTTTGCAGTCGGAATAGCAATTGCTCTTTTAAAAGATCCGATTATGATATCTGCTATTATTATTGGTATTGTAGCATTTATATTCAGTATTACTGGGGTGTTTATTGGCAAAAAAATTGGCCGTTTTGCCGGTGGTAAGTTCCAGATTCTTGGAGGAGTAATTCTTATATTGATTGGAATAAAAATTTTATTGGGTTTTTAATTTAAACATTGTATTTTTTTATAAAATTTAATAAATTTTATTAATTTTTTGAATTAAACTGGCCTATTTTTGTTAATTCAAAATTGATAAGTGACATAAATTTAAAACAAGATTATAAATGCTTTAATAAATAAAATACTTATGTATGCAGTTAATTTATTGAAAATAATGCTTCAAACTATTTATTTGTATTTAAAATTTCCCTGTTTTAATATTACTTTAGTCGGAATAGAATTTCCGCATGTTATACCTAAATATGTATTATAGTATAACTACTATTAATACCTATAATTGATATTTATGTATTATATCAATTTCAATCTAGTTCATATTGTATATATAATATATTGATATGGAAATATGGAAAATACATATTAATATTATTTCTGTAAATTTGGATAATAGATAATATGCATATATTACTATTAATACCCAAGTAATATTTAGAAAATGGTCTAAATCAATAATTCCATATATATCAAGCTAATGAAAAATAATAGTTTCACAATATTTCTTATTTTTTAATAAATTTCATGAAAATTAATAATTTTTAAAAGCGAAAAACATCATTTTAATGTTTGAAAATTAAAAATCAATTAATTATTAAATTTCATAGAATTGACCTTTAATTTTTGTTTCATTTGCTCATGATCAATATGAATGTACTTGTCTGTAGTTTGTGAATTTGAATGGCCTGCAATTGACTGAACTTCAGCAACAGTCAATATCTCGGCATAATGGGATAATGCTGTATGTCTTAAAATATGAACACTGACACTTTTGCCATAATTAAGTGAACAGTCAATTCCTTCATTTTCAATTCGCTCATCACACTCACGGGCATGTTTTTTTATAATATCCTGAACTCCACGTTTTCCAATACGGCTGCCTTTCATATTTGTAAACAGCTCTTCGCGAGTTACTTCTTCTAATGCCTTGTTTCTCTGTATAATTGGGCGGTATACATTATTGGTATTTTTTCTAAGTTTTGTGATGCGGTTTCTAATCATATCATTTAAACTGACAAGAGTATCATAGGTTATAAATGTTGTTCTGTCCTTCAATTCCCCTTTTGTTGTTTCTGCCCTTAAATAAACATCAATATACTCATTAGTGTCCTGAGGCAAAATATAAAATCCGTTTTCATCTATTGGAACTTGAATATCATCTTTATTTAATAAAACTAATTCTTTCAGTCTCATCCCTGAATCAATAAAAGTTCTGCATATTGCATAATCTCTAATGTTGCCATTTTCTTTTATTGTATCAAGGAAAAAATCAGATTGGGGCCATGTTAGAGAGATTTTTTCAATTCTTTTTTTAGCAGTTTCAGGATCTTCTGCCTTAACTTCAATAATATCTTTCATTTTTATTGGTTCATGCTGAATCTCTTCCTGAACATCTTCTGAGTTGATAAATTCCAGAATGTTCATCATATATGTTTTTACAGTAGTTCTTTTATTTCCGCGTTGTTTTAAACAGTATCTACGATATCCTCTCAACTGTTTTTTAACGTTACTGCTATTTAACTCATTGATTCCTTTATTTTCTAGATATTCTATGAACTTAGATATATTGAATGTTTGTTTTCTGATGGTTTCTTGCGTTAAGTTTTTTACCTCTTGTTTTTCTTCTAAGTATTCATCTAGGTAGTCTGTCAGCTCATCCACTTCAATCATAAGCTTTTTTGCCTCCTAAATTTTTATACCTAACCCCTGATATACTATTGATTTTTTGAATATATAAATACTTCGTATGTTTTCTTTTTTAATGTATATTATTATATAAAATATACGTTTACTTTATATATAAAATTGGAACAGTTTGGAAGTTTCAGGAGAAATATTGCAAGTGACATGATACATATACATCAAGCGGTGCAAAAACAGTGATTTCTCATGATTTAGATTTGCAATAAAAAATTGTTAATAGAATTATAATTATTTTTAGTTTCAGAATCGAAGCATTGAAAAAGTCTTATGAATATCAGTTTAATATCAGGCCTTTAGTTTAGGATTTAATTTATTGTTTAAAAACTAGCTATTTTCTACATTTCTGCAGATTGTTTAAATTTTTTAGAATTTATTAAATGAATTTTAACATTATATGGCTCTTTCAAAAACTTGTGTGATTTGAATTTTCACTAGTTTTTGAGTCACGAATT